>JBDQII010000438.1:0-3822 GCA_040264395.1 Verrucomicrobiota bacterium | reverse complement strand
GTACAAGTGGCTGAGATCACTGCGACGACCGGTGAACTGAAAATAGGAGATGAATACACCATCATCGGAGAGAACACTGGTGTGGTGAGTGGTGTGGTTGAAGAAATCAGGGTTGACGAACAGGCTGTTGAGGGTGTCAAGGGACATTGCGTCTTCTCAATTAAAGTTCAGGATAAAGTGCGCCGTGGCGATCGCCTTTATCTGATGAAAGTGATGCAGCCATGATTCGTATTTCACACAAACGCGGTGAATGCATTGGTTGCGCTGCCTGTGTGGAACAGGCTCCGAGTTACTGGAAAATGGATGAGGACGGTTTGGCTTCATTGGTTAAAGTCAAAAACAAGCACAAGCAAATCGAGTTCGGGGAGGGGTATGACTGCGATCGTGAGGAGCTTGTGCAAAGTGCCGAAAGCTGCCCTGTGCACATTATCTCCATCAAGTGATTGAATGGTCGATTCGCGCTCAGCAAGCCTCAGGACTTGATCTTACCACCATTGCCATTCCGGGTCCGGCTCGGGATTCAGAATCCAGCCAGCCGCTTCATTGGGAAACCGAACAAAGTCCACATGCCCGTCTCCGAATAAAAGATTGCTCCGGTATTGACCGCGAACATTGTGCCACAGGTGTTTGAGGTCTTCGCTCGTCCGGTTGGGATGCCAATTCCAATCACCTTGAATGATCTTGTTCACAGGGCTGCGGGCAATCTCGCTGGTTTTGATGGACCTCACCTTTTGACTCCCCTTGATGCCGCACACCATCTTTACTCTGAATTGTGAAATTGAGAATTGAGGGAAATAGCTGTTGCCATACGCGTTGAAACTGTTTTTGACGTCATGCAAACTGTCACCCTTGTCAGACGGGCATGAGAACACATTGGCTCCAGGAGCATAAACATTGAGAGGTCGATCCTCGGGGGGAGTGTCTGCTCCATGAATGCCCGGTCTCGCAGGCCAATGCCCCAGTTTACCTCCGGCAGTCGCCCAACTGATCAATGCGGGATAATAGTCTGAGTGATCATCCGCATACATCATGTAAGCCAGACCGATTTGCCTTTGATTGCTGATGCATTTGATGTTCTTAGCCTTGGATTTGGCACGGGATAGCGCGGGTAGCAGCATACCGGCAAGAATGGCGATGATGGCAATCACCACCAATAATTCGATGAGCGTAAAACCCGGAAATTGATATTTAGGGTGGGATGTATTCATGAACCCTGATCATCATCCTTATCAACGTTTCATATAACAAGGTTCAAATGGTTTGGAGCTGGAACCCTTTTGTGGCGTCGCTGCAATCAGGACAGTGAGAAAAATGAACCAGCGAGGTTCGTCATCGGTCGCTTGCATGGCTTACGCTGAAATGCATTTCAAGTATGTTGATTCTTGCCTGAATGGGGTTGATCATAAAAAATACATTCTTTCCAATACAGGGATATCACTATGAGTATGATCAATCGACGTCAATTCATGAACCAAGCCGCGACGACGGCTGGCTTGGTAAGCTTAGGTGCCACCCGACTTGCTGGTGTCTCAGCTAATCATAAGCTGAACATTGCTGCAATCGGAGTGGGAGGAATGGGAGCCGGCAACATCGAAAAGAGTTCCAATGAGAACATCGTGGCTCTTTGCGACGTAGATTTCAAGAGAGGTGCAGAGACATTTAACCGTCATCCTAAGGCCAGAAGGTTCAAGGATTTCCGTGTGATGTTCGATAAAATGGAAAAGGAAATTGATGCGGTCATCATTGCGACTCCTGATCATACACACGCCGTTGCCACCATGGAAGCCATGCGGCGTGGGAAACACGTTTACACTCAGAAACCATTGACCCACAGTATCGGGGAAGCACGTCAACTCACTGAAGCGGCCCGCAGGTATGGCGTTGAGACACAGATGGGAAATCAAGGGCACTCATCAAGTGGTGCACGTCAAACGGTAGAGTGGATTCAGGCGGGTGTGATCGGCGAAGTAAGAGAGGTTCATTGTTGGAGTGATCGTCCACTCCGTGGAACTCGATTCGAAAAGGAATTATATTGGCCTCAGGGTATTGCGAAGCGTTCCATGAGTCATCAGACAGTTCCCGACACCCTGGATTGGGATCTATGGCTTGGTCCCGCTCCCTTTCGGGAGTATCAACCTGACTACGTTCCATTTAACTGGAGGGGATGGTGGGACTTTGGCACTGGAGCACTGGGTGATATGGGGTGTCACATTATTGATCATCCCTATTGGGCACTCAAGTTGGGCTACCCGGACAGCGTCGAGGCCAGCAGTACCCACGTTCATGCTGAAACAGCTCCTCTGGCATCCTTGGTGACCTATCAATTCCCAGCTAGAGAAGAACTTCCGCCCGTCCGTCTGATATGGTACGACGGCGGTATCAAGCCGCCGCGTCCAGAGGAACTCGAGCCTGAGGATGATTGGCCGGTGGACGGTGTGCTTTACGTCGGTGAGCGAGGAAAGATCATGCACAAATCACATGGAGGTAAGCCGACTTTGCTGCCTCTTTCACGCATGGATGGTTTTCAGCGTCCAGACGAAACCCTCCCTCGTGTCAAAGGCTCGCACGAACAAAACTGGATTGATGCGTGCAAGGGAATGGGAGCAGCCTGTTCCCATTTTGATTATTCTGGCCCGTTGACAGAGGTTGTTCTCCTTGGGAATTTAGCAATTCGCACTGAGGGGCATCTGTTGTGGGATGGACCCAACATGCGGGTTACCAACAACGAAGTAGCAAATCAATGGGTTCAGCGAGCATATCGAACAGGGTGGAAACTTTAGTGCTGACTCAATTGTATCAAGACAGATTCTATCGTTTTCTGATATCGATTATGAAAAAAAGTTATGCAAAACACTGCTTGTTCGCCATATGGATTCCATTGCTTGTCTTTGTGTCTTTGACTCCTTTGCGAGCTCAACCGCTGGCGTTTCCAGGCGCAGAAGGTTTTGGCAGGCATGCGCTCGGCGGTCGTGGTGGTCAGGTTTTATTCGTGACCAATTTGAATGACCAGGGCCCTGGCAGCCTTCGCGCCGCTGTCGAGGCTCAATTTCCCAGAACGGTCGTTTTCAATGTGGCCGGCACGATCGAATTACAGTCTGCACTGCGCATTCGCCATCCGCGCATCACGATTGCGGGGCAGTCTGCACCCGGTGGAGGAATTTGTTTGAAAAAATTTCCCCTGCTCATTTCGGCTGATGATGTCGTGGTGCGTTTCCTGCGCGTGCGCCTTGGTGATGAAGCGGGTAAATTGATGGATGGTATTGATATTTCGTATGCTGAAAATGTGATCGTGGATCACTGCTCGGTGAGCTGGACCTTGGACGAAGGTGTCAACACGTACCATGGCACCCGGAACATCACCATTCAGTGGTGCCTTATTTCGGAATCGCTCAATGACTCGCTTTTGCGCAATGGACATGGCTTTGCGGCCTCTTTGGGAGGGGTGGACACTTCCTATCACCATAATCTATTTGCCAATCATGCCGGGCGTAATCCCAGCATTGCGGGTGAGACGAGTCATCCAACGATCAATCTTGATTTTCGCAATAATGTCATTTTCAACTGGGAGAATCGCAGGCTCGACGGGCGCCCTGAGAGCATCAATGTCGTCAATAATTATTACAAGGCAGGCCCTGCTTCACGGCAGCTTCGCAGTATTGTCAAAATGCAATGTCTTGATGATGGAACTTTTGGCCGATGGCATGTTAAGGGTAATGTGCTTGAGTCCTCCTCCGGTTTCAGTAAAGGGAAGGCGCTGGTGATCATCGACGCTTCCGATCGATTGCCTGAATCTGTCTTGATCGAGCAGTCGGTTCCCTTTGG
>JBDQII010000437.1:0-3837 GCA_040264395.1 Verrucomicrobiota bacterium | reverse complement strand
GGATTTTGTTGCCGTGGTGCAGGCAGGAGTCATTACCGCGGAGCTTCAACAAGCAACGGAAGCAAAAGGAATGTTCTATCCGCCGGATCCCGCCAGCAGGGCCCATTGCAGCATCGGTGGGAATGTCGCCACCAATGCTGGAGGCCCCAGATGTTTGAAATATGGAGTAACGCGTGATTACCTTCTGGGAGCCGAGGTAGTTCTGGCTGACGGCTCCGTCGTCCAGACAGGAGGCCGCACGCACAAAAATAAAACGGGCTTTGATCTGCATAGGATCTTTGTGGGATCGGAAGGGTTACTGGGCATTGTGACAGAAGCTACTTTAAAGCTATTGCCACTGCCACCTTTCCGCGCAGCTCTCTCCATTGGCGTAGAAAGCGCTGCCAAAGCTACCGTCATTCTAGGCCGTGTTTTCCAAGCTGGATTTCTTCCAAGCGCATTGGAAATAGCAGATCATTTCACCTTACAAGCAGCCATGAAGCGCACCGGAAGTGATATGTTCAAAGGCTGCAAGGCACACATCATTATTGAACTCGACGGACAAGAAGCGTCGGTGAAATCTGAACTTAAATCATTGAGCGCACTCATTCGCGAAGAATCCCCCTCTTTCATCAACAAAGGAATGGGCAATGAAGGATGCGAGAAAATCTGGCAGATCCGTCGTGAATTTTCCTATGCACTGCGGGATACCGGACTCACTAAACTGAATGAGGACATCGTGGTTCCACGGAGTCGCCTGACGGCTCTTTTTAAATTTGCCGAGCGACTGCAAAAGAAATTCGGAATCCCCGTTGCCTGCTTTGGCCATGCAGGCGATGGTAACATACACGTGAACGTGATGATTGATAAATCGGATCCCGAGCAGGAAGTTATGGGCGAAAAGGTGTTGGACGCTCTTTTTAAACAGGTTTTGAAATGGAATGGTGCGATCACGGGGGAACACGGGGTTGGCCTTGCAAAAATGCCTTGGATCAACCAGGCCCTCTCGTCTGAAAGCCTGGCATTGCATCAGACATTGAAATCGGCTCTGGACCCCAGGAACATCCTGAACCCGGGAAAATTTGTGCAGCCATGACACTGCACTGCGCCTGAACAACCTGTTTCCGAGCCCTCTACTTGAAGAACGCCTTCAACCAATCAATTTCTCTGCCACTAGTTGTCCGCTGTACAAGGCCCCGTTGATGGAAGGATACGAAAGGTGATCTCCTGCCTGCCACAGATTCTCTTTCAATTGTAGGAAGCCTGGCCCCGGGATGGATTGCATCTGGGGAAGTGCACGCGGCACTTGATAAGATTTCAGGAATTCCCAGTCGCAGGTCCCTAGCTGCAGCAAATCTCCCGCTTCTTCTCTCACTGAATCTGCATCCAGATCACCAAAGCTTCCATCTTCCATTGGAGACAATGTCACCGACACTAAATGGTAACCTGCAGGCGCATACGCTGGCTGAGCCTGGCTTGGAAAGCAAAGGTGCTGAATGCGACCATGGCCTGTGCTGTTCAACATGATGGCCGGATGTTTCAATGCACACTGAAGAGTGGAGTAATAATAGACCTTGGTTGAGCGGAAGGCGGGTTTCTGCGGATCTTGCATGAGATCACACGCAGCGTGTTGATCCAGGGCGATGACCGTTTGTTTTGCACGTAGTCGTTCACCTGTCTCCAGAACAACTTGATCACCATCCAGAGACGCTACTTTTGTATTCAATAAAATGGAATCACGGCACAAGTGCTGACTCATTGATTTCGGGATAGATTCCATCCCCTTGGCAGGTAACGCGGCCAGCCCTGTAGCAAAGCGCTTGAACAGATATTCAAATAATCGACTTGAGACAGAAAGCTGATCATCAAGAAAAACACCACCAAAGAAGGGGCGAAAGAATCGCTCGATCATGGATTCACTGAATCCCTGATTTTTCAAATACTCAATCGAGGTGGATTCCGTAGCATTCCAAATCTCGTCATCTGATGCTTGCTTCAAGCGCATGGAAAGTTTCCAGACCTTCCACTTGTCGCTCAAGGATGCTGTATGACACCCAAGCGTCGGAAGCAAACTGGACAAATCTCTAAGTGGATCTCCCAGGAATTGGATCGATTGTCCGTCTGAAATGTAAGCGCCTGGAGAAAAACTCCCTAATTGTAGTTTTGACCGATCTAGGAACGTCCCCCCTTGATCATAGCTTGTGAGAAAAACCTGAAAACCACGATCAAGTAGGAATTGGCGACATGTCTCAGTACGTATTCTTCCGCCAAGTCGGCTACTTGATTCCAGCAGTAAGCACTCCCTCCCTTTCGACTGCAAAAAGACGGCGCACATCAAACCTGTGATGCCGCCGCCAATGATGAGGGTTTCCGTATCGACCGATTTCAAAATTGAGTTAACAACTTGTTACTGCGTGATTCGTCTTGAGCCGATGCTTGGTCATTTGATGAGTGATCCCCCCATTGATAAACACTCAAACTGTTGAGCGCTCGAACGAATATCTGGTTGTCTGCCAATCCAATGTGTGCCCAGGTTTCTTGGTCGGAAATTTCAACAGTATCGATGACCTCATATTTTTCAGGGTTGGCGGCCATCAGTCGTAGCTTGCCGTTGGCGGAAAGGGCCAGTATTTTGTCGCCGTTGGTCACCATGGAACAGTATTTTCCAAGGCTTTCGGTAGAGGTCCACTTGATTTCGCCAGATTGCATTTCCAAGCATACCATGCGGCCGGATCGGCCATGGAGAAAAGCGTGTTGCCCTACCACGACAGGACTGCTCATGTAACCTTGGAACTTCTGATTCCACTTTTCTTCCACCTGCCAGTTCTTGTCACCGCTCAATGTGGGCTCAAAGAAATGTGCTTTTCCTCCATATGTGGCTGTGAGGATACCGCTGCCGACGAAGGTAGGTGTCAGGATATTCATGCCCCTGAATGCAGGCACGGTTTTTTCCCATAATGTTTTACCGTCTGAAAGGCTGATACCAGTTAATGAAGTCCTTCCCAGAGAGACAAGTTGCTCAGAATCACCGAACGTGTGGACACGAGGAGAAGCAAATGGGCTGGAATTCATGGAGTCTTTGGACAGCGCGGAGGACCAGAGCAGTCGGCCGTCTGTTGGATCAACTTTGATAGTTCCCCCCCCGGCTTGAACGTATAGACTACCGTTATGAATCATGGGTGATGATACCCCGCCGAAGGAGGGCTCGGGAGTGTCGAGTTTCGAAGGGATGTCCAATTCCCAGGAAATTTCGCCGTCGGAAGTATTGATGCACACAAGACGTTCCTGCATGCCCATGATGTAGAGGCGACCATTGCTGATGATAGGTGTGGATCGGATCCAACTTCCGTTGGAACGAGCGAAAAAGGGCACTTTCATGCCTCCGTCCCACGATGCAGACCATAGAAGATCACCTGTGGCACGATCGTAAGCGTTGACCTGTTCGACGTCACTTTTCTTGGATTCGGAAGTGTAGAGTTGGGTCAAGTCGACCACAGGAGAACTGTAACTCGCTTCCAGATTTTCGGACCAGGTTAACTTGAGTTGATCCGGCTGCAGGCTGGCGGGCCATTTCCCCCCCTGATAGTGCCCGTCGCGCGCTGGCCCCCGCCATTGATGCCAACTTTCACTGAAGTCATCACCAAGAACGACTGCAAGGCTTCCAGAAATGGTCCACAGTAACCAAAAGTAAATACGAAATGTAAAGGACATGTAGACAGAATACATTTAGTTTACATTTTGTCTACATTTCTTTTATTTTATAATAGAATGTTTGCTTTTTTTGACTTTTTGTACTGTTTTTGGTTAAGATTCTCAATGAAGAAAAGAGGCTGAATCAAATAAGCAGAAAGGTTTGTC
>JBDQII010000436.1:0-3861 GCA_040264395.1 Verrucomicrobiota bacterium | reverse complement strand
CAAACCATTGCAGATGGATTGCAAACGGGTCTTGGGGAATTGAATTGGTCAATTATCAAGCAGTCAGTGGACAGGATTGTGACGGTTCGGGAAGATGAAATTTTACATGCAACCCGATTTGTATGGGAACGGATGAAACAGCTGGTAGAACCCAGCGGAGCTGTTGCTCTCGCTGCGGTATTCAGTGAAGAATTTCGAGCGTTGCACCAAGGACAACGTGTTGGCCTTGTTTTCAGCGGTGGCAACGTCAATTCTGATTTTTTCCAAAATCAGAACCAATCTTGACGCAGTGCACGTGCTTGGGTAGGTTGCCAACTAAGAATGGAAGTTCAAAAAAACATGTTTAATTACTTGGTGCCATACGTGGTCGAAGAAACGGGGCGTGGTGAACGTGGTTATGACATATACTCACGGCTGCTCAAGGATCGTATTATTTTTCTGGGCACTCCCGTGGATGATCAGGTAGCCAATGTCATAATAGCACAGCTATTGTTCCTTCAAAACGCAGACCCCAAGAAGGACATTCACCTTTATATCAACTCGCCTGGGGGAAGCGTCACTGCAGGTTTGGCCATATATGATACGATGCAGTTTATGACTTGTGACGTGAATACCTACTGCATAGGACAAGCGGCCAGTATGGGAGCTGTGTTGCTTTGCGGAGGAACCAAGGGGAAAAGATTCGCACTCCCCAATGCCAACATCATGATTCATCAAGTGCTTGGCGGAGCTCAGGGACAGGCTTCGGATGTAGAAATCCGGGTCAATTATATGCTGAGTTTAAAGTCCAGATTGAATGATATTATTTCCTTTCACACAGGACAAGAGAGAGATCAGGTTGAAAAAGATTGCGACCGTGATAACTACATGAGCGCAGAGGAAGCCAAGACATATGGATTGGTAGATGAGGTCGTCAAATCACAAAAAGAGGTGGCTGATTCCAAATCGGAATCCAGCAAATCCTGATCGTCATGGCGCGTCCAACACAATTAACGATGTGCAGTTTCTGTGGGAAATCCCACTCAGAAGTTCGTAAACTGATTGCCGGACCGCAAGTATACATATGCGATGCATGTGTACTAGTTTGCAAGAGTGTCCTAGATAAAGAGTTTCGTAGTGATACAAAATCGCCTTCGGCCAAGCTTAATTTACTGCGTCCCAAGGAACTGAAGGAAATCCTGGACGAATACTGTGTGGGCCAGGACGAAGCCAAGAAAACTTTGGCAGTGGCTGTTCACAATCACTACAAGCGCATACAGGCTGAAGTGGAAGGTGATTCGGATCAACTGGATCCAGAAAGCATGCTCCAGGATGTTACCATTGAAAAAAGTAATATCCTCATGGTGGGCCCCACCGGATCTGGGAAAACGCTTCTCGCAAGTACCTTAGCAAAGGCACTCGATGTTCCTTACGCTATGGTAGATGCAACAAGTTTAACAGAAGCGGGTTATGTTGGTGAGGATGTGGAAAACATCATCCTGCGCTTGTTGCAAAGCGCAGAGTTTGATGTCAAGAGTGCTGAAATGGGAATTATTTATGTTGATGAAATCGACAAAATAGCCAGAAAAACAGAAAATGTTTCCATCACCCGTGATGTTTCAGGCGAGGGAGTTCAGCAGGCTCTTTTGAAAATTATGGAAGGAACTACCTGTAATGTTCCTCCACAGGGTGGCCGCAAGCATCCTCAACAAGAATATATTCAGGTCAATACAAAGAATATCCTCTTTATTTGCGGCGGGGCTTTTGTCGGGTTGGATAAGATTGTAGAACGTCGCGTAGGCAGCGGTAAAATGGGTTTTCACCATGAGCCCAATCAAAATGCGACCAAGGATGGGGCAAAGAAAAATGCAATATTCCATGCCATGGAGCCGGAAGATCTGGTTTCCTACGGTTTCATTCCTGAATTCATTGGACGTGTTCCCATGAACACGGTCCTTGAAGAATTGTCCGAGGACCAGTTGGTGGCCATTCTCACAAAAACACGCAACGCCTTGACCAAACAGTATGCCAAATTACTTGCCCTCGAGAATGTGAATCTAGACTTCACCCCAGACGCCCTGAAAGCACTTGCTCGCCAAGCTATCAAGAAGGGAACAGGCGCGCGTGCCTTGCGTGGCATGCTGGAGAAATTAATGCTGGATATCATGTATGAAGCCCCTAGTCGTGATGACATTGAGGGAGTGAAAATCACTCGTGCGGCGGTGGAGGGCAAAAGCAAACCGCGGTTTCGCCTTAAGCCAAAGAGCGCTGAAGCCGCTTGATCCTTACGCAATTACATTTCGCAAACCCGGTTCTTTGAAACGCTTTGGGAAGTCTCTCCTCCCTAGTATGGATGATCAATCAAGAAATACTTCACCCGTGGCCCGCCAAGTCGAGAATATTCCTCGCTCAGGGATCCGTGATTTCTTCGAATTAGTTCAGGGCGTTCCCGATATTATTTCTCTGGGAGTTGGTGAACCTGATTTTGTGACTCCATGGAAAATCAGAGAAGCGGCTATTTACTCGTTAGAGAGAGGGCATACGTCCTACACCTCCAATTCTGGATTGATCAAACTCAGACAATCCATTTCACGCTATGTCAATGAACATTTTCAAGTATCCTATGATCCGAATGATGAAATCCTGGTCACCGTAGGAGTCAGTGAAGCGTTGGATATTGCGCTGCGCGCGTTGATTGATCCAGGGGATGAGATCATTTATCATGAACCTTGTTATGTGAGTTATGCTCCTTCCATTGCCATGGCCCATGGAGTTGCTGTCCCAGTAAAATGCGAGTCTTCAAATGCCTTTGCGCTTGATCCCGAAGCATTGAAAAAAGTCATTACTCCCAAAACCAAGGCAGTAATTCTTAATTTTCCTACAAACCCGACTGGAGGAACCCTGTCTGCAGATCAGGTCAAGCGCATTGCTGAAATTGTAATTGATCATGATTTGGTCGTGATCAGCGACGAAATTTATTCCGAATTGACGTATGAAGGCAGTCATGTCTCGATTGCTTCGATGCCGGGAATGCGAGAGCGCACCATTTTCCTGCACGGGTTCTCCAAGGCTTTTGCAATGACTGGGTTTAGGGTCGGATATGCCTGTGCTCCAAAATACCTTTTGGATGCCATGTTGAGGATTCATCAATATTGCATGCTTTGTGCCGGGATCACCAGTCAGGAAGCGGCTATCGAGGCACTTGATCACGGTTTTGATGAGGCAATGGCGATGCGTGAGCATTACTTGGCAAGGCGCAATTTTATCGTGCATGCCTTGAATGAAATGGGTTTGACCTGCCATTTGCCGCGAGGGAGTTTCTACGCATTTCCCTCGATTCAAAGCACAGGAATGTCTTCCACAGAATTTGCAGTTAAGTTGTTGAAAGAAACCAAAGTGGCTTGCGTTCCCGGTACAGCGTTTGGGAAAAGTGGGGAGGGGTTTCTGAGGTGCTGTTTTGCGACATCCATGGCTCAGATCGAGATGGCCATGGATCGCATCGCGAAATTCCTTCAAAAAGTTTGATTTGTATTATACGGAATTACTTTCTGCATAGATTTGGCGGATGATTTCCTCGATAGGAACTTCTTCGATGTTCAAATCGGCAACTGGAAGCATGTCCAATAAATCTTTGGAAGCTTGAATCACAGCTTTCCTCTTGACTCTAATCTGCAATTTTCCATCAGCAAAGCTTTCGACCAATCCAATCGACTTACATTTTTCAGGGAGCGGTATGGATGGATCTTCAAAGAGAACATTGATACGTTTTTCATCAGCAAATTGATCGAGGATTCCTTGCAGTTCTCCGTCGTAGAATAATTTTCCATGGTCTATGATAAGAACCCGTTTGCACAATTCCTGAATATCAGCCATGTAATGACT
>JBDQII010000435.1:0-3904 GCA_040264395.1 Verrucomicrobiota bacterium | reverse complement strand
TGCAATGATCCAAACGTGATCGTCTATGATATCACTTTCACAATTGGGATCGCAGCTATGATTGATATAGCGGGCGGTATTCCAATCGACGCTCCCATCAATATCCCATTCATCGTTCAGGGTAAATACATACTCATTAAGACTCTTCTCCAGCGCCTCGGTGGCTTGCTTCTTGGTTATCTGAGGTCCTACGTATTCGATGATACGTTTCTTCTTGCTGATTTTGGTGCGTGCGTAGCCACCGTACCCGTGGATGCCCGATTTTTTTATCTTCACGAGCGAGTGATCATTGTGTTTGATGTTTGGCATGTTGTTTGACGTTCCCTGATATGCAGTGATCCTCAAAATGCTATTGCATCAAAGGCGTTGGGATCAATCTCTTTGACACAGGATTAGTCTTGACCAACGACATCTGCGATTCCAACCTTCACCAGTTCCTATGAATACGAAAACGTCAATTATCAGGTTTTTCCTAACTTGTATGCTGGCTTTGCACTGGTATACCCCACAAGTCTGGTCTCAGGAAGAAGCATCATCAGATCAAACCACGTCTTCATCGCAAACGCACCGTCCCTCTATTGGAGAAGTGGTCCGACTTGATGAGCGAATCAATCAACTCATCCCACAGGATGCTGCCATCGAATTGCTGGCCGAAGGGTTTGAATGGGCTGAAGGTCCCGTCTGGGATCGTAAAAGCAAGGCGATTCTGTTTTCCGATATCCCTAACAACGTGGTGAACCAATGGAATGAGAGTGAAGGTCTTTCGGTTTTTCTCAAGCCAAGCGGCTACACTGGAAAAAACCCCAGACTGGGTGAGATGGGATCGAATGGTCTTACCTTCGATTCGTCTGGTAAATTGGTTTTGGCCATGCACGGTGACAGGCAGATAGGACGCCTTAATTCCAAGGGACAAATCGATACGGTTGTCCAATTTTACAAATACCGTCGATTCAACAGTCCGAACGACCTAGTATACGATTCAAAAGGCAATCTGTATTTCACTGATCCTCCCTATGGGTTGGAAAAAAACATGGATGATCCAGCGAAGGAGCTTTTATTTCAGGGTGTATACCTGCTGCGACGCAATGGTGATCTGGTGCTGTTGACCGATAAGATGACACGCCCCAATGGCATTGATTTATCGCCTGATGGAAAAACGCTTTATGTCGCCAACTCAGATCCGGAGCAGGCCCACTGGTTAGCCTTTGACGTGCTTGACGATGGCACCGTTGCCAATGAGCGTGGATTCTTCGATGCAACAAGTATGGTCGGCGCCGCCAATCCCGGGTTGCCGGATGGACTCAAGGTCGATGTTCACGGTGCGGTATGGGCGACTGGCCCTGGCGGTGTGCTTGTGCTTACGCCCAAGGGTGAGCACATTGGAACCATTCGTCCCGGCCCTGCAACTGCCAATTGTGGTTTTGGTAATGATGGTTCGACCCTTTACCTAACCAGCGACATGTATCTCTGTCGCATTCAGACCTCGACCAAAGGTCAGGGATTTTAATTTCTGAAACAAAGCGTCATCACATTCAAGGTGGAGGTTTTCCTCCGCCTTTTTTGATATCCTATTATTTCATCAAATCCCTGCTGGGGGCCTCATTCAGCATTGAGAGATCTGGGTTCAAATAGCCGCCATCGGAGCCTCCGAACATTACCAATCTCCTTGCCAATAAACCCCTCCGAAGCGCTTTCGGGCATGAATATGGAGCGCCTCAATAAAATTGAATTGGCAGCAGTGATAAAAAAAAGTTAGAGCCTTGGGGCACCATGCTGAATTTTCAAGCGATGCCGCATGCTCTTCCATGCAAGGAATAGGTCCTATCGAGATATTTCCGAAGATATACAAGATGCTGCGTCGGCCTTTACTTGATTGTGTACTTTACAGATAACTGTATTGGTGTAACAGTACACTAAATGATGGGCAAAGATGCCTCCAAAGTAATGCAAAAAAGATCATGTGGAAGATAACTAGTGCAATGACAGGGATTCTAACCTTGGGCAGTTTTGTGCAAGGGGCTGAATTGGAGCCTGAATGGACATCCTTCAAACTGAGTGATCAAGGACAGATGGAGCTTAGTTTCAGCGCTCACTCCGGACAAACCTATGTCATTGAAGCTTCGCAGGATTTGGCAGTTTGGCAGGTTGTATCGGACCCGATCGTGGTATCCGATACAGCAACAAACTGGATTGCTCCAGAGGATGACGCTTCGCATCAATTTTACCGATTGGCTCAATTTGATCGACGCTGGATGCGTGCACAATTTGAGCAGAATCGACAAATCTGGAACGAGCGGGGTCTGAGCGACTACCAATATGTTTTTAATTGGTCCTGCTTCTGCCTGCCCGAGTACACTGCACCAGTCAACATCAAGGTAGAGCGTGGGGAGTGGACTGAAATTTCTTTGGTGCGCGATGGTGTGCTGGTAAGCGAGAAAGACTGGGAACGCTACAAAACCATCGAAGAATTATTCGACATCATTGATGAAGCCTTCCTTCAGGATGCAAAGGAGATCAGCGTGGAATACGACCCTGATTTAGGTTATCCCAGTTCGGTTTTCATTGATTACGATGAGAGGATTGCCGATGAGGAGCGTGGATTCAATGTCAAATTAGAAACCCAAGCATCCATAGAATTGATGGCTCAAATTCCTGATGCCGCCGCATCTGACACGTTTCGTTTACTGGAGGCCAATGTATCAGGCGACCTGCTGGAACTGGAGGTTGAATATGGGGGGGGATGTCGGGAACATTTATTTGAAATCATTGCCGAAGCGAATGCATTTCTGGAATCAGACCCTGTGCAGGCAAACATCTACATGACGCATGAGAGCAACAATGATCTCTGCAAGGCGCTTGTGCGTAAGAAACTTATTTTTTCATTACGGCCCCTCAAAGAGGCCTTTCGAGCCCTCTACCCTAATGCCAATTCCTTGACTTTGAACATTCACGGATTCCGTTCAGATGGAGGGGGAACTGTCCTGACCTTGCCCTACGAGCCCTCTCAAGTGGGCGGTAATGCGATGCGGGCACAATTGGACCGTAATCGACAACTCTGGAACGAGCGGGGTCTGAGCGACTACCAATATGTTTTTAATTGGTCCTGCTTCTGCCTGCCCGAATACACTGCACCAGTCAACATCAAGGTAGAGCGTGGGGAGTGGACTGAAATTTCTTCGGTGGGCGATGGCGTTCCGGTGATTGAGAAAGACTGGAGACGATATAAAACCATCGAAGAGTTATTCGACATCATTGATGAAGCCTTGCTTCAGGACGCAAAGGAGATCCGTGTGGAATACGACCCTGATTTAGGTTATCCCAGTTCGGTTTTCATTGATTATGATGAGAGGATTGCCGACGAAGAGCGCGGATTCAATGTCACACTAGAAACCCAGCCATCCATTCAATTGATGGCTCAAATTCCTGATGCCGCCGCATCTGACGCGTTTCGATTACTGGAGGTCAGTGTATCAGGAGACCAGCTTGAGATAGAGGTTGAATATGGGGGTGGATGTCGGGAGCATTTATTTGAAATCATTGCGGCCCCGACGTTTTTGGAATCCTGGCCTGTTCAGGCAAACATCTACATGACGCATGAAAGCCACGATGATCTTTGTAGGGCGCTCGTGCGTAAGAAACTTACTTTTTCATTGCAGCCACTCAAAGAAGCTTTTCAGCACCTTTACCCCAAAAACGATTCCCTGATATTGAATATCCACAGATTCCGTTCAGATGGAGCGGAAACAGGCCTGACCGTGCCATTCAAGATTACCCAATAAGACTGATCAGTCTTGCTAAACCGATCACTAGGTGGAGTCAATCCATGGCCAACCATCATTATATACTTGATAATGAGAATGAGTCTCAGTATCATAGTGTCAAAATGAAAGTCCATCAGATGTAT
>JBDQII010000434.1:0-3905 GCA_040264395.1 Verrucomicrobiota bacterium | reverse complement strand
GTGCCGGCTTGTGCAAATCCAAACTTGCGTCCCAGATCCGCTGAGCTCACCCCTCCGCTGGAAATGATGTGCTGCAAGTGGGCCTCCGTTTTTGCAAGAGCGGGTAGCAAGACCTGGCGGGTGAAATTGCCTGCACCTATCACACCGCAGGAGACACTTGATACCGCCTTACGTGTTGTTTTATCCAGCTTGACTGAGCGGACAAGCGCGTTCGATGAGAGTGTTGCGTTTGTTTCAGGGTATTCGATCAGGATACCAATGCCCTCTTTGTCTCCAACCGTCTGGTAGGCTTTCAAGGCTTCCTTCAGTTTGAAACGGTGGGTGATGAGTGGTTTCAGATTGATTTGCTTTTCTGCCAGCAGGTGAAGGAATGCCTCAAAATTACGTTGCTCCGTCCAGCGAACATATGGCAGGGGGTAATCAACGCCTTCTTCTTCGTATCGCGGGTCATAGCGCCCGGGGCCATAGGAGCAGGAGACCTGAAAGCTGAGTTCCTTTTCGTAAAAGTCCGCCCTGGAGAGTTCCAGTCCCACCACACCGACCAGTAAAATTCGGCCCCGCTTTCTAGACATCAGAGCTGCTTGATGTACGGGATCGTTGCTCTTGGTGGAGGCGGTGATGAGCACACCATCGACCCCTCGCCCTCCTGTCCATTTGTTGGCTTTGGAAACGGGATCTTCTCCCTTGGAGAGATCAGCCACCTCGGCTCCAAAGGATCGGGCCAGTTCACATTTGGAGGAATCGAAGTCAATGCCCATTACGCGACAGCCATTGGCACGCAACATCTGAATACAGAGCAAACCAATCAACCCAAGGCCCGTGACCACGATGGACTCTCCAAGCGTGGGTTTCAAAAGACGGATCCCCTGAAGCCCGATGGCACCCACAACGGTGAAGGCCGCTTCCTCATTGGAAACTTTTTCAGGGATACGACAGCAAAGGTTTTTGGGGATGCAGACGAACTCCGCATGATGCCCATTGGATACGACTCGGTCTCCTTGCTTGAAAGCTCCTTTGGAAATGTCGGAATCCGTGTCCAGAACCGTTCCCACGTTGCAGTAACCCATGGGCAGCGGTTGATCGAGTTTGGATTGAACCGCTTGAAGCGTGGGCTTGAGGCCATCGACCTTGATCTTGTCGATCACCGCCTTGACTTTATCCGGTTGACTGCGCGCTTTCTGAATCCAACCGGACTTACCGAAATCCATGAGCATCCGCTCAGTCCCCGCCGATACCAGTGTAGTGCCTGTAGCGATCAGGAGGGACCCTTTGCGCACTGTGGGTGCTGGGACTTCAGCCAGGATCGTTTCTCCGCTTTTCAGGCTTTGGAGGATTTGAAGCATTGGGTTCAGGCTAGGTCAAGAGTCTCTTGCCAGCAAGATTGAAAGTAGGCCCTGCTGGACCCCTTCCTTGCCAAGATTCAGTGGCTATTCCTTATCATCATCCTCGCGCTGTAAGTCATAGATCACAATGCCTTGGGACGCATGACGTGCGGCAGGGTCTCTGGATCGTGCAATGGCTACGGCACGATCGCGTGCGTTGTCATCGAACCGATATTTTTCGTGTAATTTTCGATGTTCTTCTGCCTTTTCCTGATGGCCCAGCTCGGCATGGATCAGGGATAGGTTATAATGAGCAGTCTGGTTTTCAGAGTCCAGTTCCAGGGTTCGATTGAACTGTTCAATGGCCAGATCAAGGAACTGCTTTTCACGCTCAGGCTGTCCTCGCTCCAGTTTGGACCGCAGGTAGTAGGTCTGCCCCAGTTCATTGATGACGACGTAATCCTTGCTGAAATCGAAACCACGTTCGTCCAGCTCAGGGTAGCGATCTTCCAGGATGCTTTTGTAATTCTGGATGGCCTTATCCAGTTCACCATTCTGGGCATGCACGCGTCCGGTGAACCAAGCCATCGTCCATCGAGGTGCTGGAGGAGTGAAGCCTGCGGCGCGTTGAAGGGCTCGCGCTGCGTCGTCCACCCGACCTTCTTTGAAAAACACGCGCGCCCTATTTACCGGGCCCTCGGGGCGTCCAAGGGATTCGACTTCTGCAAATGCTTCCGATGCCTGTTTGAGTTCTCCCTTGTCACTTCCAGCTGAACCTTTCAAGAGTAGCCCGATGCCGTAGTCATTCCAGCGTTGCCAGGTAGGGAATGCCGACGGAGTGATCGCAGCTGTGGAATCGGTTGCTGGAGCTTTGCTGCCAGCAACCGGGAAATGAACCACATCCTCAGCCAGCAGAGAGACGGGAAGATCGTTCACATAATCTTCACCATACACATACTGCATGTAGGAAGTGTCAAATTTTCTGTAAATAAGTCGAACGCTGACCTTGAGTGCTTCCTGCTGATCTTCTGGGACCTTAAATTGATAGTGCACGACCGATCCCGCTCCAGGGGGGATCTGGTTGTTGTAAAGGGGGGTGAAAATATCGCCTGCGTTGCGCCGGTCAATGCGATTGCCGTCCTTGTCCAACATGTAAACATTCACGAAATGCGACCACGGATCCACTCGTTTTTGCTCATCCACACGACCGCTTTGACCCAGCACGCCCGTGTCATCCTCGACTTTGACATCCAGCCATACCTGATTTGAATCAGCAGTTCCCTGAGTAAAGATATGGCCCAGTTTCAATGTGCGAATCACGATTTCGAACAAATAAGTTTGACCAGGTTTGAGAACAGGGATTTCTGGGCGTATGGGGGCTGTCAAGGGCCTGTCGACTGTCCCGCCTTCCTTGACACCGAAAATGTCCACACGCAGGTTGCCCTGATGGAATTGTTCGTGCTCCTCGATCACCCAGTCCGGTGCATTTCTTATGTGAGGCAAGGCTGTATTGGCTGAGGGGTAGAGGTGATCATGGATTTTCAACTTTCCAGAATCATCAAAAAAGCGGGCTCCGAAGTCCGTTGATTGTTCCAGTTGCATGTGACACCCATTGCAGTTGGACTCTGCTTTGGGTGGAAAATAAAACGCCCTTGCGTTGCTGCCCGAGACCCCGCTCAGTAAAAAGTTGTCGTAATGATTTTGTCCCCTCAGCCATTCCTTGTAGTGAGTGAGCTCCCCGGGAAGACTAACTTTATGGCATGCCGAACAGTATTCCCCGGTTTTATGGAGGGGTTTCAAAAATGTCTTGTTGTGAAAAGCGGGTTTTGCTTTGACGAGTAGTTCGTTGACGTACTGTAGCGCGCGATTTTCGCTGAAAGCAAAAGGATAATGGACGGGTTCCTCAATGGTATAGGCCGCATTGCCTTTGGTACTGTTGACATGCGTGATGGCGTGGCAAACCGTGCAGGTGATGCCTGCCTTTGCGGTGGGATGATTCTCCATGTCGAAATTTGGATCATCAAAGGCTCCGCTCATGAATGGAACCACATCATGGCAGCCAGCGCACCACCTCGATGCCTTGACGTCGCCATCGCGCTGTATGAGGTTGTCTCGCAGCTCCTTGATTGAAAAAAGGTAAGGTTCGTTGTTGAACGAGCTGAAATGATGCGAGCTGTGGAACCAGTCGTTGTAAGTGTCTTCATGGCAGCGCTTGCAATACTCATCCATCATCAGGGTTTCGGCAGGAATGAAATTACCCGTGGTGGTTCTGGCCAGTGAGGGTTCAAAATATTTTTCACCCTCTTCGGGCCCGGCAACGTTCCATTGACGTGGGTCCTGTTGATGGAACCCAACCATCCCTATCACCACGGCGCCTACCGCGAGCGCCCAGCTGGCCCCAACTCTCCATTGAATACGTGGGCCTGCCAATCGGTGAAGTACGTAGAGCCAGACGGCAAGCACAGGCGTGACAACATGTGCCCAGTAGAGCATTGAACGTGTGTTCGGGTTTCGAACTTCGAATCCTTCCACGCGCATCAGAGCAAAGCCTGAAAGAAGAAGGATGAGTGAAATCCATAGTAG
>JBDQII010000433.1:0-3919 GCA_040264395.1 Verrucomicrobiota bacterium | reverse complement strand
TTTTTTGAGTTTTTCGAGTGCTGCAACCTTGGTTGGAGTGGTCATCCATTCCAGGTTCTCAATACTCTGCTTCATGGCTACTTTGAGGTTGCCCACCAGACCCAGCATGCGTGCCTTGGCCTCCGGTGGAAAATTGCGTTGCACATATTCCTTGCCGATGAGTTCGCCCAGTGACCCATTGACCAGATTGACCGCACGTCTTGCCCGTGGTTCCGGTTCTTCCTGACCGCCCAGGGTCTTGTTGTAAAAATCAAAATGTGCTTGAGCGAAGGGTTCGCTCAGGTAAGGAGCAAAATGAATAAGAACACGTGCCTTGAAATAATCTTTCCAATCGCTCAGGGAGGCTTCCTTGATGGTTGCATTCAATCCTTCAAGGAATGAGGGTTGACGGACAATGAAGGAGGATTCATTTGCTACACCGCTTACTTCCAGGAATGTCTTCAAATCAAAAGCGGTCAGCATGCCTTTGATTTCTTCCCTAGTCTTTTTGTTGTAGGTTTTGATGCGATCTCGGTTTTCGACACGTGTCCAGTGAGCGCCGGCGATGCGTTTCTCCAGCGCAAAGATGGTTTCTGATTTTTTCAGGCCATCCCTTAATTCTGCCAGATCAAACAGTCTGGCGAGCATGGTGCGATAGGCCTTCTTAAGTCCGGTTGAGCGTTCGTCATCCTGGAAGTAGTAATCGCGATCGGGCAATCCCAAACCACTTTGAGTGAAGTAGAGTGCATAACGAGTGGAGTCTTTGCCGTCTTGATTGATGTAGGCTCCGAGGGGGTTGGATATGCCCAACCTGCCTGCCTCTGCCCAGATATTACCGAACTCGTTTTTGCTCGAGATGCCTTCAATCACTTGCAGATAGGCCTTGATGGGAGCAACGCCGAGTTCGTTGACGCGTTCCTCATTCATGAAACTGCGGTAAAGGTCGCGAATTTTTTGTGGGTTAGATCCATTTTTCAGCCCATCTTTGGCACTCAGTTCATCAATGATGGCCTGCACTGCATCCCGGCTCTCCTCCGCGAGGATAACACACGACCCCCATCGCGTCTTGTCGGAGGGTATCTCTGTGTTTTTTAGCCAACCGCCGTTGGCAAATTCAAAAAAATCGTCCTGTGGGCGTGTGTCTCGGTTCCAGCCAGAGATATCAAGTGCCGGTTTGTCAGCGCCGGCAGCCGTCATGATCAGGCAAAAGGCTGACAACAGGTAAACAAATGGATGCATCGTTTCGAGCAATGGTTTCTTTTGCATGGTTGCAGTGATCATTTCTAGTTTTTGTTAGGCACTCAAAATAGAACTGAACGCCTTGAATGCAAGAGTCTTCTTGTTGGATTGCGTTTTGCGGATTTCAGATTACCACATCCTTGGTCTGACAGATAACACAAAGCAAATGAGCATCCAGGTTCCGGTCACAAGGACCTCATACATTTGAGTGGATTGAGAGGACCGTCGCCACTGCCATCTCGCCAGTACCATCGAGAAAATCAAACTCAGACCAAGCATCACAACATACGTCATTGTGATTACATCAGGAGAAGCTGAATCGCCATCTTGATCCCTCAGGAAATGCGATCCCCAGGATGAAACCATATCGACGCCCAGAGGAGCTGATGAACCTGCAAGGCAGGCGTTGATGATTCGTCGTAACTGAGTGGGTGGTTTGCAGGCATCCATATCATTATTATAGCTGGGATTATTGTTTTCGTCCAAAAATCCGTCTTCAAACAAGGTCTGCAGGTTTCAATCCCACTCCCTGAATGGGAGGGCAGCACGCTCCAGATAATCACGGCATCTCGGGCATCGCCCCGGCTCCTTCCAGCAGCGGACCCGGTGTGTGATCCTGATGGGGCATTCCAATACGAGCTGGTAGCAAAGCTGCGTCAATCGGTTTTGAAACGGAGAGGCAGTTTTTATTTTGAAATGTAGCTCCTTCTTACGAGGTAATGAGCCTGAGGTAAGGCTGAATCTATGCTCAAGCTCTCTCCATTTGCTTTCTGCTAGATGCAAACGACGTCCAGAATGGCCGTCTTTTGTCCCGTCAGCAACAGGTCGATCCAGCTCGACCCGACTCAGGACATCGTAAAGACAGCGACAATCTTTGCAGTGGATAGTGGTCATCTGAAAACCGGACGCCTCTACGTGCGCTCCGCAGACATCCGCTCTGTAGCCGCATCGTTCGCAATGATATCTGTATGCTCTGCCCATCTCGCCCTACTGCCTAGCAACCTATGTTTAAAAACCCAATTAAAAATACAAAGGATTGCCAAGCTCCTCTGGTTTGTTTTATATCCAGACAGATTCTGAAAACAGCAGATCCAGACAGGCTATCATGAACATTCCAAATCAACTCACCGTCGCTCGTTTTGTGCTGACCGTTGTTTTTCTGGCAGTGTTGTTCTCTGGAATACCTTATCACTACAGCCTTTCATTGATCCTATTCGGTATTGCCAGTCTGACGGATTATTTTGACGGGAAAATTGCTCGTCGTGATAATCTGATCACCGATTTTGGCAAATTGATGGATCCGCTGGCCGATAAAATTCTCACCGGATCGGCTTTTATTGCCTTTGTTGGATTGGACCTCATGTCTGCCTGGATGGTGATCATTATCGTTGCCCGAGAGTTGACAATCACTGGGTTACGGCTCCTGGCTGCCTCAAAAAATATCGTATTGGCTGCTGAACGTTTCGGTAAACACAAAACCATCTCGCAGATAACGGCGATTCTCTCCGTTCTGGTGATGATCAGTTATCCAAGCTGGGGAACGCTCGGCCAGGTTGTTTTTGGGGGGCACATCGGAGAGCAGCCTTGGATCGTTTCCTTTACCATGTTGGCGCAATGGGTGACTGTCGCCCTTACTTTCTATTCGGGGATGGTGTATCTCTGGAAGAATCGAGAGATTTATCTCGATGATATGTGAGGGATGATCCCGTCCATCTCTCTTATACTTGAACCATGAGTTCCTCCGAAAAAACACATTGGACATCAACATTGGCATGCCTGGGCCCTATCGGCCATCTTCCCAAGGCGCCGGGTACCTGGGGAACTCTGGTTGCGATTCCGTTTTCCATCGCTTTGTTCCAGTGGGCTGGGATATGGGGAGCGCTCGTCGTCAGTATCGTAATGATTCTTTTCAGTGTATGGTGCTGCGGTGCCGCAGAAAAAGCGCTTCATCAGCGCGACCCCGGATGTGTGGTGCTGGATGAATTCGTAGCGGTGCCTGTGTGCTACCTGGGTGTTGCTTTACTCAACCCTCAGATTCAAATGCAACTTACGGAGATGAGCAGTCTCCTGTCGTATCAATCAATTGGACTTCATCTGGCTGTCTTCACTCTGTTCAGGATATTTGATATCTGGAAACCATGGCCGGTTGGCCCGAGCCAAAAATGGCCGCGAGGCTGGGGAGTGGTCATGGACGACATCCTTGCTGCTGGATACGTCAACCTGGTCCTGTGCCTGATCATCGCCCTGTTTTGATTCTGGATCTGAGAATTCCATGACATACACTCACGCGCATGCGCATTGTCATTCAACGTGTTGTCGAGGCTTCCGTCACCATTGAAGGGGAAATCCATGGGAAAATAGGTTGCGGGCTTCTGGTTTTGCTAGGCATTGAGTCGGAGGATACCCAGGAAGATATCGATTGGCTTGTTGGGAAAATAGCTCGTCTCAGGATTTTTGCTGACCCTGAAGACAAAATGAATCTTTCACTTTCCGACGTGGGAGGAGAGGTGCTGGTCATCAGTCAATTCACGCTTCATGCCAGCACCAAAAAAGGAAACCGACCTTCCTACATTCGATCGGCTCCCCCTGAAGTCGCCGTGCCGCTTTACCAAGCCTTTATTCAGACCCTGGAGGTAGCCATCGGTAAAACTGTCCCAACTGGTATTTTCGGTGCCGATATGAAAGTTGCACTCATCAATGA
>JBDQII010000432.1:0-3924 GCA_040264395.1 Verrucomicrobiota bacterium | reverse complement strand
TGGTCGGATCTGCGGATCAATGGATGTAACTTCAACCGGGATGCATTTCAAATTGAACGTCCGGGCAAGGATCTGGTGGGTCGCTGGTATGACGAAGTAGGTGATCTCTTCAAGTCACAGGGTTACACTGGGGATGAGGGGCCCTGGAGTTGGGGGGATGCCCGCTTGATTCGTGGAACGCGCAATCGATTCAGCGAATCAGAACGCTATGAATACACCTTCAACCGAAAAACACTGGGTTGGAAAAATCAGCCTGAGGACGGTAAGCCCGATATTGTTGAACCCATGATCGAAGCGCTTCATGCGGCACGGGGTCGAGGGCCACAAGCCTTACGCCAATGGCTTTCGGAAAATTTCGATGTCGATCAAACCCTGCGCTACATATGCACGATCAATTACGTGGGTACTTTTGATGACATGTTTCAAAACCATTTTCTCTACCGCAAAGCGGAGGACAACAAATGGTGCATGCTTCCCTGGGATATGGACAACACGCTGGGTGGGGCGTTCGGTCAATGGAATGCCAACCCTTTTCGTGGAGCGGAAGAACGAAGGGTGGGTAACGTCGGGAACCGGTCAGGATGGTGGAATCGTATCAAGGATTCGTTCTTCATCGCGTTTGAACAGGAATTCCTGTCGATGTTTCATCAACTCAACAATACTGTACACTCCCCCGAGAACCTCAGGCCCGTCATCGAGGCCATTGCTGCTGAAGGTGGGCGCAGTGGGAACGTGAACAGCCTCATGAACCATATTCAGCGACGCCATGATTACCTGAACAGTTTCATCGAGCCACGACTGTCTCCTCCTTTGTTGGCATTGTCACTCGATGCCGGCAACATTGTTCTTCAATGGCCCGAGGGTAGAACCGATTTCAATCTCGAGGCTTCGGCCAGTCTTCACGGCCCCTGGCGATCTGTGACCGAAGGGCAGCATGTGCGAGAGGATACTCCTACTTCATATACTGTTTTGCCCAATCAGGCGCAGTCGTTTTTCAGGCTGTCTCGCTAATTCATTGGTATAACGACATGCGTTCAATGACAGGTAGCTGGTGAGGGCCTTGATCCGCAAGCTATGCGCCTTGGTGAGCGGATACATGCTTCGGGTTCGATTTTGAAAATATCAAACAAAAACATTAATCCTCAGTCATTGATACAGGGTGATCCTCCTTGATCTTTCCCGGACAGGATACTCGGGTCAGAGGTTCAGCTCTACAATGACCGGGTAGTGATCGGAAATGGTATCGATTTCCTTATCAAGACAAATGCTTCCTGAGATTGAATTTTCAGCGAGGCTGGAGTCAGTAAAAATAAAATCGATCCGATATTGCTTCATTTTTAATTCCTGCATGGTGGCAGTCCATTTTGGGATTGTAATGGGAGAAGGACATGAAACTTTGGCGCTTGGATCGTGCTTGTGGACCAGGTCGACCAGTCCTGCTGCTTCTACCCTGTCGACAAATTCAAAATCTATTTTTCGCAAGGTGGCATTGGTTTTCAGAAAGTCGGTGTCCTTTCGTGAGCACCCATTGAAATCACCAAGAATGACGACCTTCTGTTTCTCCGCCAGCAGCTTCCTGACCTTGACCGTGACTCGGTCGATTTCAAAAAAGACTCCAGGCCAGAAATGAACAACAAAGAAATGCATGCCGTAGGTCCTGCAATGAAGGTAACCATGATGGCCACCCTCTTGATTGCGTTCGATGACTTGTATGGGCTCTCTTGAGGTAAGTCCCACAGGGAATCCGGTTTCCTTGTGAGTGATCGCATAAGGATGATTCCAGGCAACGGAGTAATGTTCGAGTTGCTCTTCTGCTATTCCATTCAATTCCTGAAATGCGACAATGTCGGGTTGTTTTGTTATGATCCAGTCGCTTCCCTCCTTCACCGATTGATGGTGGTTGAATCCATAAAGAACATTCCAGTTGATGATCTTGATGGATTCCCCTGACACATTGGTATGCGATGCAAGAGAGAGCAAGCAGGGAAAAAACCACTTGAAACAAAGAAGCCTCACCAATCGCAAGTTGTCATTTATCGTAGAAATCATCACAGATTCAATACTCACTAAACCAAGGGTAAACTCGAGTTTTTTCGATTACAGTATTTTACAGGTTTCTTCCATGCATCTGATCATGCACGTCAAGCTGACTGCTGAATGGATGATGCGGCCTGAGCCCACCGAGCTTACGATCTTCCCTCAAAGGGGGCACAGATCAATATTTAAAAGAGCGTTGAATCAAAAACGGCCACAGCTCTCAACTTGGAATATTCCGACCTACAATAAAAAGCATTCATTCACGTTGAAACTTGTAATAAAGAAAATAGAAGCGCCCCTTTTGGTTTGTTCTAAGGTAGCGTGAACGCCACATACGCGTCTCCTTGTTCGCCTCCCAGTTTGCCTCCACCGGTGGAGGGGATCAGTATATATTGTTTGTCGTTTGCCCGATAACTTGCGGGCGGAGCGTATCCGCCAAAGGGGAGTTGATGTGACCACCGTTCCTCACCGGTGGCACTGTCGAAGGCTCGGATTTTAAGGTCCCGCGTACCCGCCGCGAAAACGAGACCACCTGCCGTTGTCATTGAACCTCCAAAGTTTTCCGTGCCGGTGATCGGGATGCCTCGCTCTGTCAGGACCTCGTGCTCACCCAATGGGACTTGCCAGCGCAAGATTCCCGAATTCAGATCAATGCAATTCAAGGTTCCCCACGGTGGTTTGCATCCGGGAAATCCTTCATGGTCGAGTAATTTGGGATAGCCGTTGTAAGTGTAGGAAGGGGATTTGGCTTGGACGCCGGGATGGGACTTCGCTTGATTGTCTGCGGTGAGTAAATAGTCGATGAGAGCATCGGTCATGGCTTCATCCAAACCTTCTGCTGCGGGCATCAGATTGCGCCCAGAAGTCAGCAAATTTCGAATCTCCGGTTCGGTTTTTCTTGCTCCAATTAGGATTAATGGTGGGTGAACACCCGATCCTTCGCGGGAATGTCCGTGGCAAGCCATGCAATGCGTTTCATAAATTTTACGACCTTCCGAAGGAGGGACCAAATGGTCATTGATTGTCAATGGCAGTCGTGAAACGGTAGGGAACCATGGTAGTTCGTTGGAGGTGACATACAGAAACCCGGTGTTTGGGTCGAACGAAGCGCCGGTCCATTCGGCGCCACCATGAATGCCGAACAGTGCGGTTGGCATGGCCGCTTCAAATGGCTCAAACCAGCCCATGTTGGAGTGGATGCCTGTTTCATCGTTCCTCAACTGCTGAAGCACCGATTCGTGGGCTTCGTTTGAAAGGTTGGTAATTTGATGGATTCCGAACCGTTGACGCGCGAAGGGTTGGGGCCATTGTAGATCGGGTTGATAAGGTGCAGTTCGCTCCCCGTGTAACTTTGAAATCGGCGCTCTTTTGAGTCGGAAAGGGAACAGTGGTTCGCCTGTGACACGATCCAGCAGAAGCGTGTTGCCGAGTTTTGTGACAGCCGCGACTGCGTCCACATCACGCTGCTCGTGACGAACGGTCGTCAGGACAGGCGGGGCAGGAATATCTAGATCCCAAATATCGTGGCGTATTTCTTGAAAATGCCACAAACGAGCGCCAGTGCGAGCATCCAGGGCAAGGACGCAGTTGCTGAACAAATTATCTCCCCAATGGCGTGTTCCGATGAAATTGGGCTTGGGCGATCCGGTGGTCAGAAAGAAGATGCCGCGTCCAACATCCAGAGCGGTGCCGCTCCAGCAATTGGCTCCGGCTTCCAGTGCGCCCCAGGTCTCATGTCCCCATTCTCCTTCATGAGGTCGCGTGTGGAATATCCATTTTTTTTCGCCGGTATGAAAATCAAAGGCGAAGGCGTCGCCATCGTATCCAGCAATTAATATCAAATCCTGATAAATCGCTGGTGCCACTCGAAAATGCCCCGTCTTCACG
>JBDQII010000431.1:0-3927 GCA_040264395.1 Verrucomicrobiota bacterium | reverse complement strand
TGAATGTATTGCGGAGTCAAATGAATCCCTTCAGCACCCAGAACAGGGCCTTGTTTCGATGCCAATCTCTGTTGAAGAGATTCATCCGCCTGATGACAGCCCGTACAATTAAGTTCTCCAATAAGCAACTCACCCACGTCTCCCCCCCCACGACCGGAGTATCCCAGCATAGTTTGCAACATATCTCCGTGAGGACTTTGAGCCTGCACCGTTGGCAACAAAAGCAGGCCAATTGCCGTGAGTATAGAGCGTGCACTCGGTAATGACTTGGCCATCTTCATCAAGAATAGGTAGAACATCTTCATCTCAGGTATAGGTTGTAGCATGCGCAAAAAACCAGAGGTCAAGCAATCCTTAATCCAGTGGAATCAAAATTTCTATTAATACGCTGAGGCGATGTGCTGTCACTCAGGCGTAGTTTCAGATCACCATGATTTCAAGAATAACGGTTCTACTCATGCTTTCATTGACAGTCCATATGCTCCTGATGGCTCGATGTTTTAAGCGTATGTATGAAAAAGCTCTCTAAGTAGATGCAAGCAGCTGCTAGTGTGGTTCGCAATACAGCAGATGTGCGTCAGTCCAGATAACGGAAGAGAATAAAAGAAAGTCAGGGGCAAAACCGAATGCGCGCTGGTTGAGTCATCCAGCTGGAGAGGATTCCCGAAACACGGCAGGAAGAACCGTGCCGCATGCTTGAAGCAATAAGGTTTGCTACACAAAGATGCATGTATAATGAAAGAA
Organism: Verrucomicrobiota bacterium; assembly: GCA_040264395.1. Taxonomy (GTDB): domain Bacteria; phylum Verrucomicrobiota; class Verrucomicrobiia; order Limisphaerales; family AAA164-E04; genus AAA164-E04. Next base: position 3,183 of record JBDQII010000431.1, on the reverse strand, counting down.
TCTATGAAGCGGCAAATGGCAATAGAGGAGCGCGTTTACTGCCTGAAAGCGAAGCAGTGACAGATTAGAAAACTTAATCTCTGGTCATGTCCCAGGCAACCAGCCACTCCTCACGACTCCTCTGAAATCCTTTAAGCATCAGTCGCTTGCCCATATCTTGCATATGACCCGCACCGTAGAATATTCCAATGCGTTTTTTACCCTGACGAATGACTTCATCCAAAACCTCAAATGCTTTTTCATTTCGCCCACGAAGGATGACGGAGCCTTTGCCATCAACGCCCTGATCCATACCTGCCATCATGGATTCCAATTCGTTCAACTGCTGGGCAAACATCCACTTCATTGTGTGTTCACGATCACCGCTCGCCAATGCCATCAGCAAACCAATACCATCAAAGCCCTGAAGCTTCCCACTGGCCATCATACGTTTTTCCTGAAAAAATGACTGCAATGCTAAAGTAAAGAAACTCTCCCCTTTCTCACCTTGTAACTTTGAAAAAGTTGCCGGATCCAAGTCAGCGTGGACAAGGTTTTTTACCGAGTAGTCAATGCCTTCAAGTTGGAATTCAAGTCCTAGCAGTGATTTCATTCCTAGCTGCATCTGGCTGATGGGGTGTCCTCCCCCGGATAATTCAGAAGGATCTACCTCAGCATCTTTGATCATCTCATAAAGAACAGCTTCATACGATGTAAAACGTTGATTGAGTGCGACATAATAACCCTTGTCGCCAATATGAACTGCGCCAATCAAGGCGACTTCGACGCCCGACGGATGACGATAGGTTTGAATCGCTGTGTCTACATGCCCCTCATCATTCGCGGTTTTGACAAAGCGCATGAAAGAAATGTCTGGTTCCGCACAATTCGCAGAAGCACTCCCGAAAATAATTGCCAGACCAGCAAGGAGCGGCAGGGCCAATCTGCCAAGCTTGGTATTCATCCTTGAAACAGCAGCATACTCAATGCCATTCAACTGCGATTTGTGCTTCATTGTCTGAAAATACTTCAAAAACCAGGTTCTAGCAAATCGTAGATTCTTTGCGGGGAGAGCTTGAGTAAAAGACAGCTTACTGGATCGTTTCGATGCATACAGACATTCTAATCGGCACTTGTTCAAAAACACCCGTCTCTGTGGAATTTAAAATGAATTCTCGAAGATTCGCACGCGTCTCTGATTGGCGCTACAATTACCTAATATCTATTTGAGCCAAACCTTTGCACGCGGAAGGAAATCGAGTAATATACCATGTAGTTTTCAATGACAAATCAAAGCAAGAGAAACAAAAAAATCTGGATAAGTGCAGGAGCAATCCTGACTGTTGCATTCATCTACAGCTTTGCCCCTTCATCATCAAGTGGCGATGAGGCAACCTTCACTGCCATCAGAGGCACCATGTCCATTGACGTGCTCGAAGGAGGAACCATCGAGGCTACTCAGGCTCAGATTATTAAATCCAAAGTGGAGGGCCGTGATGGCACGACCATTTTGAAAATTATTGATGAAGGATATCAGGTCACTGAGGAAGACGTAAAAAGTGAGTTGATTCTGGTCGAGCTGGATTCGTCTGCCATCGTCGAGCGCATCAAATCTCAGGAAACAGAAGTTCAGGGGGCACTTGCTAACTTGATGGAATATGTCAAACAAAGAGAGATCCGCGAAAGCGCAAATCTCAGCAGTATCAAGGATGCAAGTGTTAAAGCCAAATTTGCCCTGATGGATTTCCAGAAATACCTCGGTGAGTCAGCCGCTCAAAAAATTCTGGATGACATAGGGATTTCAGCTGATTCAATTGAAGAGGAGGCTGGTGAACGCTCTGCCGCAGGTGCTTCCTTATTTGCATCCAGTCTACTGGATGTATCCAACGGCAATGTTATCCAAGGTGATGGAGACGAATTATTAATGGATGGATTAAGCGATCCTGATCCATTATTGGACCAGTGGGGAGGCGCTAATGAACAAGATCTACTGCCTGAAATTCGGGAATATGATGTCGATTTTGGGAAATTCGCTCAGGAAGGAAATGAGAAATTGCTGGGCGATGGCGATGCACGTCAGGAGTTGCGCAAACTCAAGGATGCTGTCCTGATTGCAGAGGCAGAATTCGCCCTTAAAAAGAAAACTTACGAAGGTGCAGTTCGCTTGGCGGACAAGGGATTTATTACTCCAAACGAACTCCAGAATAAAAAAATAGATTTTGACAAAAGCCAGAACTCACTGGCATCAACCAAAGCCACTTTAAAGCTGTTCCAAACCTACAATATTCAGAAGGAAGCGGAACAATTCCTTCTTAACTATGAGCAGGCGCTCATGCGTTTGAGTCGCGCAAAAAAAGACGCCATCGCTGAAATGGCAGACAGTGTGGGTGATCTCAACCGTGCGGAACGATATTACAGGTGGGAGAAAAAGCAGTTGAATGATCTGCGAGAACAATACATCGCCTGCACTATCAAGGCTGAGCGACCAGGTCTGGTTGTTTACGGTGACGGGAGCGATCGATGGGACCCGGACGAAATCATTCGAGAAGGCGCCAAGGTAAGGGAACGCCAGGCAATCATTACGATTCCTGATATGCGACACATGGCGGTCAAGGTTCGCATACACGAGTCTCAAGTCAAACGCGTGCGCAAGGGAATGCCAGTAAAAATATCAGTGGATGCAGAGCCGGACAAAGCGCTGACTGGAGAAGTAGACAATGTGGGAGTCTTGCCTGACTCAGAAAACCGTCGATTCAATCCGGATCAGAAAGTTTACAAAACATCCATTAAAATTGCCGGGGTTCATGATTGGCTGAAACCAGGCATGGCCGCTGAGGGAAGGATCATCATTCGTATCATTCCTGATATCGTCATGATTCCCGTGCAAGCCGTTTTCAACCACAAAAACGTGACCTTCTGCTGTATTAAATCCGGACCCAACATCGAAACAAGAGTGATTGAAATCGATGATTACAATAATCGTTTTGCCGCAATAAAGAGCGGAGTGGAGGAAGGAGAAGTGGTCTTGCTTCAGAAACCCGAAGAAATAGATCTCACCGGGATCGAAGCGCTGCCCTCTGCAGATAAAGCTAAAGCACAATCGATCGAATCATAGAAAATCATGTTTTCTTTTTCGATCGCACGTACAAGCCATATTTTAAAGCTTGGACTTAAAAGCCTGCTTCTTCATCGTCTCAGGTCCAT
>JBDQII010000430.1:0-3952 GCA_040264395.1 Verrucomicrobiota bacterium | reverse complement strand
TCATTCAACTTAGGGATTGAAGCTCACCGCAAGACAAATGCAAAACAAGCAGCACTGCACGCGAGGCACCATGAAGATTTAATTCGGCAAAAAGAAGCTGAGGAGAAAATACAATCTGAAGAAGCCCTTTATTGGGAAAGTAGAAAGGGGTGGATGGACCGATTTCCATTTAATCCCATTTATCACCCCGACATTACTTTTGATCCAGAGGTATACAATCCAGTGGGTCCGGGAGGGCCTTCGGACTACACAACAGAAGGACAGCAAATGGCACGCATGATAAGCAACCATGGATTCTTAAGTGCATTTTATGAGAACTCAAATCGCTATTCACCCGAATTTGAGCAGATACATGACATTTTACTGGAAGAGGGAATAACACCGGATCCTATGCTCTGCGGTTGGACTTTTACTCATCTGGTCGATTACCATAAAGCTTCCACACATGATCTGGAAACACCATGGCCCCCTGACCCAAGCATTACTTGGGGAGAAGACAGAATGAGTACATGGAAATCAATGGCGGGGAGATTTAAGACCAATGAATACCGAACTATTCAAGTCGACACACTTCCAAGTGACGCTGAAGCCGCGCGGGTGCGCCAACGACTTATTGATGAAATCGCAGCAGAGGGATTTTTAAAAGTCAAGTGGCTGGAAAAATTCACCTACAATGCGATCTACGAAGACATGCTGGAAGCAGGGGATCCCCTGTTGATCAAGTAATGCTTACCAATCAAGTGAATTCCAATTTTTGTTCATTCCCGAAAGGATGTGCATTCACAAACCATTTGGTGCTATGAGGTCCAAGAAAATTTCAGACTAAAAATATATTCAAGCAAGTCACATTGCAGAAAGTGGTAAGCGCAGGTGAATTGAACACCTTGATGCCACCCTTGAAAAGTTATTTGAACTTCACGCGCTGCATGCATGGCCCACTTCAGCGCGAGTCAAAACCCACAGGCATCATTCACTGCTCATGGCTCTTACTGGAGCAGTTCGCGAATACGGTTACGCAGTTTCCTCTCCTGTTCACCGGCCTTCGAAACACCCGCGTCCAGTGAAGGTGCCTTCTTGCGGGTGTGAGGAAGCGTGTGCTCCCGGTAAAGCCTGCTCAACCGATTGAATCTCGCACCCAGATCTTTCCAGAGCGACTCATGCCCATCGACCGCTTTGTTTCCAGCTGTCTCCGTCTTGAGCGCGACCCCCGTCAACTGATGAAGCAGTTGATAGGCTACATGACGTTCCTCGCCCATTGCCTCCAGGATGGCAAGTGCGAATGCCAGATGCCCGTCCAGGGGAGGATGCACTCCATCTCCGTAGCGATAGCCGGATTCTTTTGAGCGCGCGAGAGTGATGTAATCATGAAGCGGTGTATGGATATCAATAAACTGTTCGACACGGTCACCAAAACTTCCCAGAGCCAATCCTCCAAGGGCCGCCAGGGTAGTGTCGTAATGCACATAGGTCTGGCCATAGCCATAGACATCGGCACCAGGAGGAAGCAGATTTTTCGAAGGTTTACTGACAGGATCAAAAGGAGGGGGTGTCAGGAGAACGATCCGTGCACCCGTCAACTCAATCTTTTTGATGAGGCGCGCCATCTGAGTCTGGTAGGCTTGCTGAATATCGTGTCGGGGTGGGTAATAATTCCCGTCATTCATGCCGTAGCATATGAAAACCCAATCCGGTTGTGCGATGCGTAGGGCAGGTTCCACACGATCGTGCACCCACGGTCTCCGCGAATGACCGGGCTCGGTGGTGTTGGAGACAGTCTCGGCACTGACCCCCATGTTCATCACCGTGAGGTCGAGATGCGGATAAGCAGCCCAGAGGTAGGTTTCGATCAAAGCCACATACCGTCCATCCTGCGTGATGCTGTCACCCAGAAACAAAATACGATCACCATTGGCAAACCTCAGTCCCTTTTGAGGTGCAGCCGCCCACATCTGAAGCGAGGTAATCAAGACAAAAACCAGGACGAAGACACCATGAAGGATGCATCGTTGCCGGTGGGAGAATCGAGTAAACATGGGATGCTTATGACAAATCAATGCCTTGTGGACAAGTTCTTACTCATATCAATCGGTCACGCGTAATACAGCCGATGTGACCACCTGGAACGAACAGTAAGGAATGTCTACCCATTAAAAACCAAGCCCCATGGATACACATCGACGACTAGTATCGCACCTGTCAGCGTTACAAAACGCAGCCTGTATTATAATTGAATGGAGACGATTATTTTGAAAAAGATAAAAGCATTATGAGTAGTTTTGAAAATACCCTTCCCATCTCGCAGGGACTCTTTGGCAGCATGGAACTCGACAGTGCGCGTTCCTCTGCCATCAAGAAAACCTACATGCTGTTGTCCATGAGTGTCCTCTCGGCCTTGATTGGGGGGAGCATTGGGTCCAACTCGCCAGCCATGATCCAATTCTTTGGGTCCGGCATCGGATGGATCGTCGCCATGGTGGCACTCAATGGGATTCCTTATGTGGCCATGGCCTGCCGTCGCAATCCTGTCATAGGCACTCTGGCATTGGTCGGAGATGGATTTGTATCCGGGCTGGTATTGGCACCGGTTCTCCACATGGCCAGTGTCTTCGCCCCTGACATTGTTCCCGCAGCCCTTATTTTGACCGCGCTGGTGTTTGCTGGTGTCAGCGTTTCAGTAATGATCACCAAGGTTCAATACTCAGCGCCAAAAGGATTGATGATGGGATTGTTTTTCGCTCTTGCGGGTATCACGGTTTTGAACATGTTCCTGAACATAGGTTTTTTGGGTATTCTCATTGCATGTGGTATCGGAGTTTTTGGTGTCTTCATCCTCGTCAATGCAACCAGTCAGGTATTGAACAGCCCCGATTATGATGAACCCGTGGGAGGAGCCCTCATGCTTTTTGCCGGACTCTTTAATGTTTTTGTTGCCATCCTCCACCTGATGCTCGCCTTCTCTGGACGTGATGATTAAGGCTTCCGGCCAGGATACGCAAATATGCATCAGGGAGTCAGAGGTAAACTATCTGACAGGGAAATCAAACACTGCACTGACGGGCTGATGATCCGATAAAAGTCCGGTTGTCTCGTTGACAATGCACTTCGCCGTCAGGCAGGAGGCGGCGAGGCCGGGACTGGCAAGGATGTAGTCCAGCCGCCGATCAGGGCCCATGTCTTCATCTGCACGCAACGGGGTTGGAAACGTGCCGATGAAGGCTTTGCGCTTGCGGTGGATGAGGTCGACAAACCCGGCATCCTCGAGATTTTTCAGGTGCCGATAATCCAGTTGATCGTTGCGAAGATTTTTACCTTTCGTACGTATATCCAGCCGCTTGAAGAATGGGATCATATCGTCAGCCTGATCGTATGCCGCCTTGTCGTGTGGCGAAAAGGTGTTGAAATCTCCCACCAAAACAACCTTTGCGTTGGGTGGTAATTTGCCTACTTCATTCAGCAAAAGCTCAACTTCTCTCAGTCGGATTTCCCAATTACTGGGATGCAGATGAATCACGTAAACATGGATGCCATGTGTCTTGCACGACAAGAGGCCGTGATGAAACCCTTCAATCATTCGCTTGACCTCTGTGATGGGCTGACTTGAGGTGATCCCGGTAGGGAAACCATCTTCCTTGAGCAGGACACTGTGCGCGTGGCCCCACTTTCTGGCATCACCAGCCAGTTTTCCAGGGGTGTAGTTGTTCAGTTCCTGTAGGGAGACAATATCTGGTGCCTGGTCCTTCATGAACTTGAGCCAATCACCCTTGCGCTCTGCCTTCTCGGTGAAACCATACCAGACGTTATAACTGAGCAGTTTGAGCTTACTGCTATTCTCAGTGGCATGGAGCCCACTTGGGAGCAGCAATGTGCTCGCACCCGCCATTGTCTTGACAGCAAATCGACGGCGATTGATGTGTTTTTGATCTTTCATTGATACACTTTTTGTTTACTTGAT
>JBDQII010000429.1:0-3957 GCA_040264395.1 Verrucomicrobiota bacterium | reverse complement strand
TGTAGAAATAATCCAGGTTCCATTCGCTCAAGGAAAAAATGGAGTATCGCTTTGCCTGTATTGATGTTCAGATTGAAAGTTCGATCCACAAATTTAAAATGACGCAATCCTCGCTGGAATAGTTGATCCATGGCTTGCAGAAAGGGATCAATCGGGAACGCTCTGACAGGAACATCGAGCGAGGAAAGACAAAATTCGCAAGTAAATGGGCAACCCCGAGATGCTTCCACATAGACGATTCTGTTTTGAAGATCTGTTGAAGCGTATAAATCATATGGATGATGTATGCTTTTAACATCAGGTATGGTCGCATGTATCACTTTTTTTTGAGTCAAACCACCAGCTTCTGGTTCAGAGACCAGGTCTTTGCACAAATCATAAAAAGCAATGTCAGCTTCACCAGTTATCAGGTAATCAACCTGCTTGAGCCATTCCTGTTCCGAGTGTTCATAGCTAACTTCAGGTCCACCTACGATGATTTTTAAATCTGGTTTCAGTTTTCTGAGGATTGATACCAATTTGGAGGTTGGCTCAACATTCCAGATATAAATACCAAAGCCAAGTATTGTTGGTGATTTGTCTAATATACTTTCTGCGATGTCATTGATTTTCTGATTGATGTCAAACTCAAGTATGCTGGTTCGTTCGGCAAGCTCCTGCATATTTGCATGCAGATAACGTAGTCCAAAAGACGCGTGAATATACTTCGCATTAAGCGTGACTAAAATAATTTTGGAATGCATTCAGAGAAAAAATAAGGAGTGCGATGAACAACAGACAGTTCATTTTAACGCAATTACTCTAACTGACAAAAACCTGCTTTGTTACCATGAATCTAAACCTTACCTTGCTTTCTCCAGCGATATAATGTCGTGGGATGAATTCCCAGTTGCGCAGCAACCCAACCAAGGTTTTGGTCCGATTGAGCAAGAAGGTCTCTGGCTAAAGCCATTTTTTGCTTTGGAGACAGCGCGGGTGGCGTTGACCAATAGGGTTGTTGTTGATTTTGCCCGGGAGGTTGAAACTGGCCTGCTCCGTATGAGGGCTCCCCTGCTCCACCTCCATTTGGCATCCCATAGGCATTCGGTGCAGGCTGTCGGATAAAGGGATTCGAATGAGATGGCATCTCATTGAGGCCATTGGACAAGGCCGATTCCATCCCGGGATGAGATCCTCCTGGGTTCTGTTGCGTTGCGGTTGTCATGGAAGAAGATGAAACTGGTTTCTCCCACCAGGCAGTTCTGAGGATGGGGCCATCATGCAAGACCACCATGCGGTCAATGTGACTTTTTAATTCACGCACATTTCCTGGCCAGTGATAATCCTGGAATTCTTGGACTAACTCAGGCTCGATACTATCGAAATGCTTACCGAATCGCTCACTTGCCATGTCAAGAAACAGCCTCAGGAATTGTGGCACATCGTCTTTGTGCATTCTCAACGGTGGAACGCGCAGTGTAATTTCAGATAGCCTGAAGTATAAATCCGTCCTGAAATTCTGCCGTTCTGTTTCGTTATCCAAATTCCTGTTGGTTGCGGAAATCACACGCAAATCTACTGAAAAGTCCTCGGATCCACCAATTTTGCGTGCCCTTCTTGTTTCCAGGAATCGTAGAAGTTTGGGCTGAAGCCCCATGTCTAGCTCGCCTACTTCGTCAAGGAAAAGTGTACCTCCATTAGCTTGCTGAACGAGCCCTTTTCGAGTTTTCAATGCTCCTGTGTAAGCACCTTTTTCTGCACCAAAAAGCTCAGCTTCGATGAGGTCTTTCGGTATTGCAGCACAATTTACCGCTACAAAAGGTTCTCTGCCGCTGCTGGAATGAAGCGCTTGAGCCACGCGTTCTTTTCCAACTCCGGATTCACCTAATATCAGAACCGTTGCGTCGGTAGGCCCCAGACGCTCAATCCCCTGGCGAAGGTTTTGCATTGCATGCGATTCACCTACCAGAATGTCCTTCGATTCCAAGGGTTTGCCGCCGTAAATCTGGATCCACAATTGTTGAGATTCCCCAGCTTTACGAATGGCCGATTTCCACCGATTCACGTCATCCTCGAGGTCAAGCACATCGTAGGCACCGTCGCGCATGGCGTTTACGGCTTCCAGAGTCCCCATTTGATAACCAAAAACGATGTAATTTCGGCTCGTTTGACTGAGTCGAACGCGGATTTTTGGCCAGGAAGGTTCTTTGGTCGCTTGATGCGGAACCATGTAAACACTGTCGTGAGTATTATGGCTCAGTTCCTTGATATTATCAGTTTCAAAAAACTGGCACCGATATCCCAGCGAAGTGACCCATGTCTCGGCTTTTCTGGAGTCCTGGTGAATTAGTAATTGAATGATCATTCGCTTATAGATCCCAAGAAGCACACAAAACGTTGCTTCTTGCAATGAAAAACAATGCAAACGCTTGAATTCAGGTCTTGAATACCGACATTTGCATTGTTCTGTATTTTATCACAACATCACTCTTGAAGGCTCAGTAAAAATAATTAGGGATCACCCAAGCGAGAAATGAAGCGAGATTGATGTGCGTAATCGCCAGTCATGGATTGTCATTGTACCATTTATCTCGGTAATTTGGGCAATATTCTGTTTTGTTCTTTATCTACCGGATACAGCGCATGCATGGAAGCTAACTGGTTAATCAAGCCTTTCATCATTGCCTGAAGTTTGACTGGTTCTTTTTCTGCCAAATTCATGGATTCAAATGGATCTTTGCTCAAATGAAATAATTCGTAATGGCCGCCATCAAACTGACGCCGCTTTCCAGAGCTTAGAATATCGGGTAAGGCGTGAAAAACGACCTTCCAATCACCGTCTCGCCAAGTGGTGAAATAATTGCTTCGGTGCACTGCATGAGGATAATGCATCAGGAAGTGCTCGGAACGATTTGGGTCTGAGGTGCCCGTCAGCAGCCTTCGCAAAGATAATCCGTCTAATACGTGATTGGATGGCAAGGTTTGCTTTGCTTCGATCAGTTCAAACAAGGTGGGGAAAATATCAGTTACATTGGCAACTTGCGTTTGAATCACTCCGGGTTTGATTGGTAACTTTTGTTGCCAGATGTTGTTTCGGTTTTCATGCAGCCAGGCTGCTATGAATGGGACACGCATCCCGCCTTCATAATGTGCCCCCTTTTTCCCCCTTAATGGAGCTGCACAGGCAACTTCATGCTGATGCCCAAGTGGAGCATCTGAACCATTGTCCCCTAAAAATAATACGATCGTATTGTCAGCTACCCCCAGATTCTCCAAATGATCCATCGTGTCTCCAAGGCTTTTATCCATCCCTTCAATGAGTGTCGCAAAAGCCTGAGCCTGTCGCGGTTTTTCTGAATGCACATAATGACTTGCAAATCGCGGATCTGATTCAAATGGTGAATGTACTGCGTAGTGCGACAAGTAGAGAAAGAAGGGTTTTTCTGATTCAACGCATTCCCTGAGAGCTGTTTTTGCTTCAAGCGTCAGCGCTTCACTTAGAAAGGTGTCACTCCCATGGTATTTTTCAAGATGTGGAACAGCATGGTGTTCTCGCTTTGTGCCATGGCCATAGTTTTTTTCGCCATAATAACTTCCTGGAGCACCGAATGCTGCGCCTGCGATGTTTACATCAAACCCAAGGTTGAGCGGTTCAGAGCCTTCAGTTCCTGTTGGACCAAAATGAGCTTTCCCGACATGGATAGTCCGATAACCCCTCTGCCTTAACAATCGAGGCAAGGAAACGCTGTCCTTGCCCAAACCTTTCCACTGCCATTGAGGAGGACCTTGGGCTCCTCGATTATTATTACTTGGATTGATCCAATTGGTGGAACGATGTCTGGCCGCATTTTGTCCGGTCATGATGGAAATTCTTGTAGGTGAGCAAACGCTCATTGCATAGAATTGATTGAAGCGAATCCCACGCTCAGCCAGACGCTCCATCGAAGGTGTCCTGTAAAAATCATTGAGTGGATACCT
>JBDQII010000428.1:0-3957 GCA_040264395.1 Verrucomicrobiota bacterium | reverse complement strand
GGTTGATAAGGTGCAGTTCGCTCTCCGTGTAACTTTGAAGTCGGCGCTCTTTTGAGTCGAAAAGGGAACAGTGGTTCACCTGTGACACGATCCAGCAGAAGCGTGTTGCCGATTTTTGTGACAGCCGCGACTGCGTCCACATCACGCTGCTCGTGACGAACGGTCGTCAGGACAGGCGGGGCAGGAATATCTAGATCCCAAATATCGTGGCGTATTTCTTGGAAATGCCACAGACGAGTGCCAGTGCGAGCATCCAGGGCAAGGACGCAGTTGCTGAACAAATTATCTCCCCAATGGCGTGTTCCGATGAAATTGGGCTTGGGCGATCCAGTGGTCAGAAAGAAGATGCCTCTCCCATCATCCAGAGCGGTGCCACTCCAGCAGTTGGCTCCGGCTTCCAGTGCGCCCCAGGTTTCATGTCCCAACTCTCCCTCATGAGGTCGCGTGTGGAATGTCCATTTTTTTTCACCGGTATGGAAATCAAAGGCGAAGGCGTCGCCATCGTATCCAGCAATTAATATCAAATCCTGATAAATCGCTGGTGCCACTCGAAAATGCCCCGTCTTCACGCGACCCTGATTTCCAAATGTTTCAAGGAGGTGTCCAGAATCGGCATCGAGAGCGTAAAGCCAATCTCCGGCATTGAACAGCAATCGGGGCTGTTTGAGGGTATCGCTCTTCCAATAGATCAATCCTCGAAACGCCGGCCGTTGGTCGCATTGATATCGCCATCGTTCGCTTCCGGTCGCTCCGTCGATCGCCACAATGGCGCCTCCCACGGTAGGGGCATAGATCAGGCCGTCAACTGCGATTGGATTGCATTGAATGTTTCCTGCGCCATCTTTGGAGTGATAGATCCATGCTCGTTCCAATTGCGCGACATTGCCTTGATGGATTTGATCCAATGGCGAAAATCGCTGGTTGGCATGCCCTCCATGCGATCGGTGCCAGTCGCCGGAAGAAAACTTGGAATTGATCTCATTTGTTGAAGCGGGCGTTAATGCACGATCTTTCGCGGCAGGAATCACCCGGTATAAAGGCATGCCGGCACGAGCACCGGGGTCTTCCGTGCGCCAAGCGTTTGCAGAAGCGCTTTCTGCTGGTTCTGCAGCTTGAGACACCAAGCAAAAGAGCCCGGCAATCCAAGTGGTATTTGGGATCCTTGGCAGCAGCTTTGCTCGTGAGATCGGTCGCATTCCGCATTCTAAAAGTGTCTTTCTGCTCAAGCAATCGAATTGTCGGACCGAGGGGCACGCGTCTGAGTGTGAATGGCAACTTGACTCGAGAGTATCGAACCGACTGCGAGGCCATCGGAAATTGCAAAACAGCGGCAACTACAGAAGTCCCGGGTGATCAAGCAAGGAACCCAGGCAAAGGTAAAAACGGCGCCCTCCAGCATCCATACGACAAAAGCGGCAATCCTACTCAGGACGAGCCATGGGATTACGATCGGAACTCTGAGAATTGCCTCATCGCCTGAAAGTCCTCAACGGCTCAATTGGTGCGAGAACCATGAGGCGTGTCAGTCATGAGTTCAGTGTGCTAGGACGACCCGCTGTTACCTTTGTTGGGGCACGGGCATAGATTTCTCAGCTTGTATTCGACCCGGATGTTCCGTTCCGCAATATCAGTCATCGACGCGTCAGGTCTGACACCCGCATTTGGGTAGTGCTTAATGCATTGTGAGAATCGTGATGATTCGGTAGCCTGAACTCGTTATTCAAATCATCTATGAAGACACGAAAACTCGGATACAGCGACTTGCACCTCACACCGATTGGCCTGGGAACCTGGGCGATGGGAGGTGGCGATTGGAAGTTTGGTTGGGGGGATCAGGATGACGCTGCATCCATCGCCTCGGTGCATCAGGCTCTAGATGCTGGGGTGAACTGGATTGATACGGCGGCCATATACGGGCATGGACATGCCGAGCGAGTGGTGGGTAAGGCAATTCAGGATCGGCGGGATGATGTTTTGATTGCGACCAAGTGTGGACGGGTTTGGGAGGGGGAAAGCCGGGAGATTGGTAAAAGCCTCAGACGAGAGAGCGTGCATCGTGAAGTCGATGTCAGCCTCCAGCGTTTGGGAATTGATTGTATTGATCTATATCAAATTCACTGGCCGGAGCCCGATGAGCAAATCGAAGAAGGTTGGGGCGCTGTGGCTGAGTTGGTGGAGGCGGGTAAGATCCGCTATGCTGGCGTTTCAAATTTCAACATGGAGCAGCTCAAACGCATCCAGCCGATTCACCCTGTGACCTCGTTGCAACCGCCTTACAGCATGCTACGCCGAGAAGTGGAAGAGGAGATTCTGCCCTATTGCCGAGAAAATCAAATAGGGATAGTCGCTTACAGTCCCATGCAAGCGGGATTGTTGACGGGTAGATTTTCCAAAGAACGCGTTCAGAATTTGCCTGCCAATGATTGGCGAAAGGCAAACCCGTTTTTCACTTCCCCGCAACTGGAAGCCAATCTGAGCATTATCGAACAATTACGCCCTGTTGCTGCGCAGATGGAAATCACCCTCCCCCAACTCGCTCTGGCGTGGGTTCTGCGACGAAGTGAAATGACCGCCGCGATTGCAGGAGCGCGCCGTCCTGAACAGATTCTTGAAACAGTCAAGGCGGGGGAGATTGTAATTCACGACGAATTGCTGCTGAAGATCGAACACATGCTGAGTGCCTGAAAATTTAGAAAACCTAATCAGTGGTCAGGTTCCAGTTTAGATTATAAGTTAATCTAATAATGTCTAATAGTCTCTGGAATGATTGCCAAGAACTGGCTGCATGGCCAATTGCCAGCTTGACATGTTTTAACGACACCCCTTAATGTGCTCTGCTCTGAAGGCTGAATTGTGTTCAGCACGGAGTAAAACGGCTTACCGGCTTAAAAGATATAACAGGTTTCGAAATCGATGAACAAAGGCAAGATCGTTCAAGTTATTGGCCCCGTAGTGGACGTGGAATTCGCGGATCAACTACCGGCTATTTACAATGCGTTGACCATTAACTACAAAGTTCAGGGTCAAGACAGCAAGCTCACTTTGGAAGTCCAACAGCATCTCGGAGATAACTGGGTGCGTGCAGTGGCCATGTCGTCTACTGAAGGTCTGAAGCGCGGCCTTGATGTCGAGGACACCGGCGCTGCCATCTCGATGCCTGTCGGTAACGGGGTCATGGGACGCGTTTTCGACGTGACCGGACAGCCAGTGGACGATCGAGGTCCATTCAAGGCTGACAAATATTATCCTATCCATCGTGCCGCTCCTGCTCTGGTCGATCAGGCCACAACTCCCGAAGTTTTGACTACCGGTATCAAGGTCATCGATTTGATCTGCCCATTCCTCAAGGGCGGTAAGGTAGGTGCGTTTGGTGGTGCAGGTGTAGGCAAGACCGTTGTGATCATGGAGTTGATCAACAATATTGCCAAACTTCACGGTGGTGTATCCGTCTTCGCGGGTGTGGGAGAACGCACACGTGAAGGTAACGATCTTTATGGTGAGATGTCCGATGCGGGCGTTATCAATCAGGAAAAGCTTGATGAATCTAAGATTGCCTTGGTGTTTGGTCAGATGAACGAGCCTCCTGGCGCACGTCTGCGTGTGGCCCTGTCCGGTTTGGCCATGACCGAATATTTCCGTGATGAGAAGAATCAGGATGTGTTGCTCTTTGTCGACAATATCTTCCGCTTCTCTCAAGCAGGTTCCGAAGTATCTGCACTCCTTGGGCGTACTCCAAGTGCTGTGGGTTATCAACCCACCCTGGCGGCTGAAATGGGTGATCTTCAGGAGCGCATTACTTCTACAAACAAAGGTTCTATTACTTCATTCCAGGCGGTTTATGTCCCGGCGGATGACTTGACGGATCCAGCTCCTGCTACCACGTTTGCTCACTTGGATGCGACGGTGGTTCTTGAGCGTTCCATTGCAGAGCTTGGAATTTATCCTGCTGTGGATCCT
>JBDQII010000427.1:0-3980 GCA_040264395.1 Verrucomicrobiota bacterium | reverse complement strand
GCCTCTCGTTATTCACTCATGACTGGGCGTTATCAAGGTCGTTCAGGGCTGGGCACCTGGGTGATTGGTCCCTCTTCAAAACGTTACTTGCACCCTGAGGAAATGACACTTCCGGAGGCCCTGAAGGAACAGGGTTACAAAACGGGGATTTTTGGGAAATGGCATCTTGGTTCGCCCAATCAAAAAAATCTTTTTTCCAAAGACACACTTCCTTTGGCTCATGGATTTGATGAGTGGATCGGTACCAACGTCTCACATGACTACGTCAATGCGATGCTGATGCAATCAGATCCTGACGGCACAGACCCTGTGGACGGGTATCGTGTCATCACCAGAGATTTACCCTCCAAACATGATGTATGTGCCTCCTTGACAGGACGCTGTACCGAAGCGGCTCTCTCCTTCATCGAGAGAAACAAAAAAGATCCCTTCCTTGCTTATATTCCTTACAACATGCCTCACCTAGGTATCCACGCGAGCGACACGTTTGCAGGACAATCCAGGCGCGGTCTGCTTGGGGATGTCATGGCGGAAATAGACGAGGGTGTGGGTCGAATCAGGAACGCATTGAAAGATGCGGGATTGACGGAGAATACGCTCATCATCTTTTCCTCTGACAATGGCCCTTGGATTCGTTTCCAGGATACGGTGGACCATCCCAAATATGGGGAAGCGCGCTTGCATATTGGCTACGCGACACCTTTTCGAGATGGCAAGGGCTCCACCTGGGAGGGAGGGCACCGGGTGCCGGGTGTTTTTTGCTGGCCGGGTATGATCGCTGCCAGCCAGAACGAACTGGCGCCTGTCAGTACGCTGGATGTTTTTCCCACTTTGGTGACTCTTGCCGGAGGAAGGGTGCCTGCGGATCGATCCATCGACGGTCGTGATATCGGGGCTTACCTGTTTTCTCGACATTCCTCAAAACGCGTGTCGCCGTTCAAGTTCTTCTTTTCTGCTTCGGACAACAAGCCTTCCGCTCTGCGAATGGGGGCGTGGAAGCTGCACGTGCGACTTTATTCTCAAACGGGAAATAATTACGGTTTTCGTGCATCGCGTGATTCACCTCTCTTGTTTCAAGTGGAGCAGGATCTGGGCGAACGGTTCGACCGTGCCAAAGAGCAGGAGAATGTGGTCGCTCATATGCTGCATCAGTTGAGGGCGTTCGAGAAACAAGTCAGTGAGGCAGGCACTTTCTGGTCCTCAGATCAAGCGTCCAGGTAGATTGGTTTCCATTTTTGCAGGGAGTTTGAGGGTGGATTTGAACGGTCCTCGGATTGACACTTTGAGTCCCTGGTCTCAATCTCTTACAATGACTTCCCATCATACAAGCACCGTGCCTTTCTTCAAACTGGCTGCATCGCATGGCAACCTTGTTGTCGGTCTCCTGACTGCGCAACTGCTTTTCCTTCACCTTGGAAACGCGGCAGATACGTGGCCTGATTTTCGTGGCCCCGGAGGTGATGGCCATGTTGCTGCAAAAGGGGATGCGAAAATGCATGGCGTCCCGATCCATTGGAGTGACACGAAAAACGTGCAATGGAAAATCAGACTCCCCCTGCTGGGCCTTTCATCCCCTGTGGTGATGGATGACCGCATCTGGCTGACGACTGCCAGCGAGGAGGGACATGATTTCTTTGTGATCTGTGTAGATGCCAACAGTGGAGACATACTGGCCAACAAAAAGATTTTTCACAGCGATGACCCTCAATCCCTGGGCAATGGCCGCCAGGACAACAGCTACGCGACGCCTTCGGCAGTTCTTGAATCCGGCCGGGTTTATGTCCACTTTGGCAGTTTTGGAACCGCCTGTCTGGATGCTCAATCTTTCGACGTGATCTGGAAAAGAGACGACATGCCTTGCTGGCATTACCGAGGTGCATCCTCTTCACCGGTCCTTTACAAGGAAGTGTTGATCCTTACCTTTGATGGTGCTGATCAGCAGTACCACATCGCTCTCAACAAGAAAACCGGCAAAACGGCATGGAGAACCGATCGCTCGGCCATCTGGAATGATGAGCACGTGGAAAACAGAATGGTGCAGGAGGGCGACTGGAGAAAGGCTCACAGTACTCCTTTGGTCGTTGAACAGGGCGGCAGGGCGAGGCTCTTCAGTGTCGGTGCCAAGGCGGCCTATGCCTATGATCCTTCGACCGGTAAGGAATTGTGGAGGTTTGATCATGGAGCCTATTCCGCTGCTCCACGGCCTCTTTATGACAAGGACCATGTCATCTTTGTGACGGGATTCAGCCGTGGAGCTCAGATGATTTCGTTAAAAGCAGGCGGCAGGGGTGTGGTCACGGATACCCACCTGCATTGGGCAAATAAATCTCCTTTCCCGAAATACTCCTCTCCCATTGTGGTTGAGGACCTGATTTACATGGCTCTGGACGACAGCTTCCTGGTCTGCATTGAGGCCCATACAGGTGAGACCGTCTGGAAGGAGCGCGTGGGAGGGAAGTTCCGCGCATGCCCCCTTTATGTGGACGGACTTCTCTATTTCTTCAGTCTGGAGGGGGTGACCACGGTAATCAAGCCCGGGCGTGCGTTCGAAATAATGGCAACCAACCCGCTGGAGGAGGGGGTTGCCAATGATGACCCGCGTCGAGGTCCGGGTTTCATGGCCTCGCCTGCGGTTGTTGGGAGCGCGTTTTTCCTTCGTACGCGACATCATTTGTTTCGCATCGAAAAGGATGAACCCCACCTGCTTGACAGGTAGCCCGAATCATTTTTGAGGATACGCAGCACGCCTCGAACCCTGACTCAAGGAAGAAGGTGTGTTTTCACAGGTGAACATCAATCAAAACGGACATGCAACATTTCTCTTTATTCTTGAGTCTGATCCTGACGCTCTCTCTGGCGACCAGAACGCTGGCGGATGAGGTCCATGATATTGTCATTTATGGTGGCACAAGTGCGGGAATTATCGCAGGCATTCAAGCACGCTTGATGGGGAAATCAGTGATTGTCATCGAACCGTCAGGTCGCGAGGGCGGATTGACAACAGGGGGACTCGGGCAGACGGATATTGGCAACAAGCATGTGATCGGTGGTCTGTCGCGGTCCTTCTATGAACGCATTGCCCGATACTATGCGGATGAGAGCGCATGGGAATGGCAGAACGCTGATTCTTACAAAAGTGGGGGTCAGAGCCGGACGCTTCATGGAGAGAGCACGCAGTGGACGTTTGAGCCCAGTGCCGCACTCAAGGTTTATCGCGCTTGGATTCAGGAAGTGGGCCTCAGAGTGGTTCATCATGAGCGATTGGACCGTGATCATGGAGTCATTAAAAAAGGCAATGTCATTCAATCCATCCGGATGGAATCAGGACGCACCTTTGCGGGTCACATGTTCCTGGACGCAACCTACGAAGGGGATCTCATGGCAATCGTGGGTGTGCGTTACACCGTTGGACGTGAACCTGTCGATAAATATCAGGAATCACTGAATGGCGTGCAAACCCGGATGGCAAAGTATCATCAATTCATGAAGGGGGTGGACCCTTATCGAATCAAGGGGAACACGGCAAGTGGTCTTTTGCCTTTCATCGATTCCACGGGACCGGGCGTCGAAGGCGCTGGAGACATGCGATTGCAAGCCTATTGCTTTCGCATGTGTTTGACAGATCATCCTGACAATCGGATTCCTTTCCACAAACCTGCTGCGTACAATCCACTCTGGTACGAATTGCTTCTCCGCAATTTTGAGGCAGGTGAACGAGGCATGCCATGGATCCATTCAGGTATGCCGAATCGAAAAACCGATACCAACAATCGCACGGGATTTTCAACGGACTTCATTGGTCAGAATCATGCCTACCCTGAAGCCAGTTACGCCGAGCGAGAGCAAATGGTGGTTCAGCATCGATTGTATCAACAAGGCTTGATGTGGACACTGGCAAACCATCCGCGTGTTCCCGACAAGATTCGAAATGAAGTAGCGCGGTGGGGCATGTGTCGGGACGAATTTGTGGAAGGCAATGG
>JBDQII010000426.1:0-3986 GCA_040264395.1 Verrucomicrobiota bacterium | reverse complement strand
TGGTCTCCGTCATCAGACCCAGTCGATCTCCCAGAGTCAGCCTGTGTTTCGTGTTTTAGTGCCAGAGGATGGCGAGTTGAATCAGGCCTGGATCGAACCCGGCTTTGATGACATGGGATGGGGGCACGGTCAGGGCGGAATAGGTTTCGATGGAAGTGCGGAGAAAAATCTCACGCCCTTCATTGACAGCGATGTTACTGCGATCATGCGTACAACCAGCTCATCGATTTACCTTCGCCACCATTTTGAAGTTTTGAGTCCCGATGTGTTCATGCAATTACAAATACGCTATGACGATGGATACGTCATGTTTCTCAATGGTAGGGAGATGGTGCGGCGCAACGCCCCCAGACGCATGCAATGGAATTCCAGATCATCGGGTTCCCGATTAGGTGGAGAAGCATTGGAGGTGGAGCAGTTCATGTTGACCGCAAATGATGGATTGATTTCGGGAGACAACGTGCTGGCTATCCAAGGCCTCAATACGCGGTCCACGGATAGGGATTTCCTGTTTCAAATGGAAAGTGAAATATGGCAAAATCTCGAGGGAGTTTCCGAGACTCCCGGATTTACCTTGAAACCAAGTCCGGGGGCGCCAAACACAACGCTGTTTACTCAAACATTGAGCAGGCCTGCTATTAATGCGGGCACTCGACTCAGTGATGTACCGATCGCAGTGACATTGGAACATCCTGTTTCTGATGCGGTGCTGCGTTATACACTTGATGGCAGTATCCCCTCCGAGAGATCCACGCGTTTTGAGGGAAGTTTCTCAATTGAAGATTCAGCTCAGCTGAATGTGCGTGCATTCCATCCGGATATGGCGCCGAGCCCGGTTCAAACAGAGATTTTCCTGATCACAGATGCGGATCTCATGGAATTCAACTCGAATATTCCCGTCATTCTGCTGGACACCGAAGGAGCACGCATTTCGGCGACAAGCCGGACTCAGGCGTTGATGCATGTGTTTGACAGAGGTGAAGATGGGAGGGCCAGGATTTCATCAGAATCAGATTTCCAAGGCCTAGCGTCTCTCAAGGTACGTGGATCCAGTACCGAGGGCCGCCCGAAAAAGGCATACTCCATGGAGATTCAGGATATTTTTGGCAATGACCGAGATGTTTCACTCCTGAAAATGCCGGAAGATTCCGATTGGATTCTCTATGCTCCATACAATTTTGATCGAGCGCTCATGCGCAATGCCTTTGTGTATGAGCTGAGTAACCAGTTGGGACGTTATGCTGTCAGGACCCGGTTTTGCGAAGTGTATGTCAATACCCGAGGGCGGGCGCTTGATCAAAGGTCCTACGTCGGTGTTTATGTACTGATGGAAAAGATCAAGAGAGGTGCCGATCGTGTGCCCATTGATCGATTGCTTCGAAAACATACGGAATCCCCCGAGCGCACTGGGGGTTATATTTTCAAGATAGATCGACTTGACCCGGGAGACATTGGATTCTCGGGGGGCGGTCAGGGTTTGGCTTTTGTTGAACCCAAAGAGGATGAAATCGAACCCAACCAAAGGAAGTTTGTTGTCAGTTTTTTGAATGCCATGAACCGGACCCTTCGAGATCGTGACTATGAAAAATTGATTCCGGATTACGCGGAATTTATCGATGAAGGTTCATGGATCGATTTTCACATACTCAACGAATTCACAAAAAACCCTGATGGATTCAGACTTTCAACTTACATGCATTTGCCAAGAGGTGGTCGATTGACCTTCGGGCCTGTCTGGGACTTCGACCGAACCCTTGGTCCTGATGATGATGGTCGTGCGGCTAACCCTGTAGGGTGGTCAACTGTGCGTCGTTTTGGGTGGTGGGGTTCCATTTTTCGTAATCCAAATTTTGAACAAGCTTACACAGATCGATGGCACTACCTGAGGCGCAATGTCATGTCGGTTCAAAACATGCATGCCATCATTGATCGCATGGCTGCTGAATTGGAAGAATCTCAGTTACGCAATTTCCGTAAATGGCCTTTGCTCCGCAGCACTACTGCATGGAGAAGTGAAGTAAAGCATTTAAAGAACTGGGTTGAAAATCGGGCTGAATGGATTGATCAACAATATGTCGTTCCACCTGATTTCGTCACTCAGCCAGGCGTGCTGGCCGAGGATGGGCTTGTTAAGATAACTCCAGGTCCCGGAAGGACGTTGTACACGATGGATGGCACTGATCCGAGACTTCCTGGAGGCGTTCGGTCAAAATCAGCAAAAACCCTCTCACGTTCCCGTCCCGAGATTCGTATTGAAAATACGACCAGGATTATTTTGCGATCCTTGGTCGGTGATGAATGGAGTGCAGCGATTGACGGCATGTTTGTTGCGAGTGAAATACCCTCATTGAAAATCTCCGAAGTGATGTACCACCCCGTATCGCCTTTATTGCCCACGGGATTGGATGAGGATGATTTCGAGTTTTTGGAATTGTGGAATGCGGGTACGACGCCAGTGCTCATGGAAGGCGTGCGTGTTTCTGATGCCATTGAGTTCACGTTTGGGAATCATATTCTACAGCCAGGAGCAAGCCTTGTGCTTGCATCCAATCCTCAGGCACTGAAGGTCCTGAATCCAGATATGGAAGCAAGCCTTTTTGGCCCTTATGATGGGCAACTTTCAAATGGGGGTGAAAAGATTGTTCTACTTGACGGAGCGGGACGAATCATCGAACAGATTCAATTTGATGATGAAGACGGGTGGCCTGAGGAACCTGATGGAGAGGGAGCCTCACTGGAGAGAATTGTATTTACTGAATCTGATGAATTATCCTGGCGCGCGAGTGTCGCTGCAGGAGGCAGCCCCGGGGCTGTGATTCTTCCCTCTGTGAAACCTGCAAGTATCAAGATGCTGAATGCTAGTACAGTGCGTCTTTCATTCGATGCGCAACCTGGAGTGCTCCATGAATTGTTGAGTACGGATGATTTGAATGCTCCAGAGTGGAAGGTTTTGTTTCACTGGGATCCAATTGATGCCGCGATGACTCAGTTCATTGATCTGGACACGCAAGGCAAGCATCGTTACTTCAGGATTGAATCCAAGTGAATCACAAAAACGGCGAGCATGAAGCCATGCCCGCCGTTTGAATGATCGTTGTGATCAGATTATCATTCCTGCAGCAACCGTCGCGTTGGTAGCGTCATCCACAATGATAAAACTGCCAGTCTGGCGGTTTCGTTTGTATGAATCATGGAGCAGGGGAGTAGATGTTCTGAATGAAATACGAGCAATGTCGTTCAATCCAACTTCCAAATCATCTTCAATTTTGTGCAGTGTGTTGACGTCGACCTTGTATTTGGTCTCTTTGATGATGCATTTCGCCTCTCGAGTCGTGTGGCGGATGGTGTACTTACGTCCCAGCTGTAATTGGGTCGACTCAGAAAACCAGCAAATCATGGCGTCAATATCCTGCTCTACCCTTGGAGGATTGTTCTGTTTGACAATCATGTCCCCTCGGCTGATGTCGATTTCATCCTCCAGAGTGATACTTACTGACATGGGAGCAAAGGCTGCGGGGACTTCTCCTTCAAAGGTGTGGATACCCTTGATTTTTGATCTGAAACCGGAAGGCTGGACCGTCACTTCATCACCTTTCTTGAAAACACCGCCCGCAACCCGTCCGCCGAAACCTCGGAAATCATGATGTTCCTTGCTCTGGGGCCTTATCACCCATTGGACAGGAAAACGGGCGTCTACATGATTGTGCTCATTTCCGATGAAAACATTTTCCAGCGTATAAAGAAGTGTGCCTCCCTTATACCATGGCATGGAATCCGATTTTTCCACCACGTTGTCTCCATGGAGGGCGCTGATCGGGATGAAATCAATGTGGGGAATTTCCAGACGTGAGGAGAAGCCTTCGTAATCTTTGACAATTTGATCGAAAACCTCTTCTTTGTGGTCAACAAGATCCATTTTGTTGACCGCTACAATCACGTGCTGGATCTGAAGAAGAGAAGCAATGAAGGAGTGGCGGCATGTTTGC
>JBDQII010000425.1:0-4017 GCA_040264395.1 Verrucomicrobiota bacterium | reverse complement strand
ATTGCATTGGCAGTAGAACGGAATTGAAGGTAAAGAATCAGAAAGATGGCCAACAAGGCGAGAGGAAGAACAACCATCAAGCTCTTTTCGGATCGCACCTGATTTTCATAGCTTCCCGCAAAAGTAAAACTGACACCATCCGGTATTTCCAGTGTACCGTCAGTGACCTTGGCTTGCAGAAAGGCATTGGCAGCCTCCACCACTTCCACTTCGGCATACCCGGGTTTCATGTCAAACAGGACATACCCAATTAAGAATGTATCCTCACTCTTAATACTTTGAGGACCACGCAGATACTCGATGTTTGCTAATTGTTCCAATGGTATTTGAGTTCCATTCGGAGCGGGAACCAGGATGCGGCCAAGTGATTCAATCTGATCACGCAGCTCACGAAGGTATCGCACGCGCACCGGATACCTCTCGCGGCCTTCCACGGTTGTCGTAATGCGTTTCCCTCCGACACCCACTTCGATGACCTCTTGCACTCGAGCCAATTGAATGCCGTATCTTGCAATAGCCTCACGATCGATCACAATTTCCAAATAGGGTTTCCCAACAATGCGATCAGAAAAAACAGTGGAAGGTTCGATCGATGGAACCTCTTTAAGCAGCTGCTCTAATCTCAACCCAACCCTTTCGATCGTTTCCAAATCGGGTCCCTTGACCTTGATCCCCATCGGAGCACGCATGCCACTCTGAAGCATCACAATTCTCGCAGCTATGGGTTGCAGTTTAGGTGCAGAAGTAGACCCCGGAATCTTGGCTGCTTGAACGATGGCATTCCAGATATCTTCCGAGTTCTCAATACCGTTCCAAAAATCACGACCTTCATTCATTTCAGGATTTAATGCTGGTCTCCATAGGCGAAAAGGCCTGCCGTGTTTATCACCAATCAATTCTCCTGCCTCATCTCTTTCAAATTTTCCCGACACGTAATAAGGCTGACCATCAGGCGCATTGACAGTATGCCCCTGAAGATCGCGGAAGTAGTCGTTTTGTTGTGAATCGTATCTGAACGATAGTGGGTGTCCCTGTTCATCCGTGATGTATTCGGGCAGAAAATTAACGATGGTTTCCACCATGGAAATAGGTGCGGGGTCAAGCGGAGTTTCCGCTCGCCCCAGCTTACCCACCACACTTTCTATTTCGGGGATTTGACGAATCGCCATGTCCTGCTTACGCATGGCGTCCATGGATTCACCAATCGACGCATGAGGCATGGTTGATGGCATATACAGGTAAGAGCCCTCGTCCAACGAAGGCATGAACTCCTTGCCTAATCCAGGGAATAAGTGCTGCGCATGAGCCAGGGGAGTCATGCTGCGCACCCCGCTGGGCAACCAACCAAATAACCCATTGAATCCCAACCAACACATCCCTCCCAGCATGACGAGAACCAAGGGCAGTAAGATAAAGATCAGGCGATGTCCCAAACACCATTCCAACATTGAACCGTAATATTTGAGAAAAAAATGAACGACGGACAATAATCCCCCAATGATCGCTCCCACAAAGATGCAATTAAACAAAATCCCCTGCTCCAGGCCTAGTGGTAACCAGTGTTTTGCGAGAAAATAGCCAACCACCATAACTGCCAAATAATTGAATACACGAGGCATATGCATTGTGAATGAATCAGGCAAACGATGCTCCATCATGCGATAAGCACTGGTGATTAATAAGACGATGCCAAGCATTCCCCAAAGCATGTGGGGAGAGGTTCCCCTTAAATATCCGATCACCCATGTTACATCTAAACCTGCACCAGTGATGAAGACTAATCCGAACACGATTTTCTTTAATGTTTTACCTTTGATTTTACCGGCAAATAAAGTGTGAGCAAACGGTGGGATCACGCAGATGGCAACCAGCACAGAAGCCATCAATGCAAAAGTTTTGGTCCAGACCAATGGCGTGAATAGCTTCCCTTCAGCAGCCTCCATGGTAAACACCGGTAGAAAGCTGATCACGGTTGTCGCTACGGCAGTCAGCACGGCACCTCCAACTTCTTTGGAAGCTCTCAAAACGACCTGTAATGTATCCTCACCGGGCTGGGCGTCGTCCAGATGTTTGAGGATGTTTTCACAAATCACAATCCCCATGTCGACCATGGTTCCAATGGCAATCGCGATGCCTGATAACGCCACAATATTGGCGTCCACACCCACTACTTTCATGGCACTGAAACAAATGAGCACCGATAGTGGAAGCAAACCTGCAATGAGCATGGAACTACGGAAATGCATGACCATGACAAGCACCACGATGATGGTGACCAGGATCTCTTCGGAGAGGGCGTCGTTGAGTGTTTCCAACGTTTCATTGATTAAACCCGTACGATCGTAGAAGGGCACAATGGCCAACCGACTCACAGTCCCATCAGCCAACGTTTTTTGGGGTAGCCCCGGCGTTAGTTCCAAAATTTTGGATTTTATATTCTGAATAACTTGAAGCGGATTCTCCCCATATCGAACGACAACTACCCCGCCGACAGCTTCGGCACCTTCCTTATCAAGTGCTCCCCGACGGAGGGCGGGACCATGGACCACGTTTGCCACATTTTTCACATAAACAGGCACATTGTCATTTACCTTGATCACGCTGTTCTCAATATCCTTCAACGATTTAATGAAACCAACACCTCGAATGACATATTCCACCTGATTGACTTCAATCGTTCTGGCCCCCACATCTACGTTGGCCATCTTGACTGCCATGAAAACCTCCTCCAGACTGACGTCGAATGCCCGCATGGCATCTGGATCCACATCAATTTGATACTCTCTTACATACCCTCCGACAGAAGCTACCTCACTGACACCTTCAGCCGAAAGCAACGCATAACGTATCTGCCAATCCTGAACCGAGCGCAATTCATCCAAATCCCAACCTCCAGTTGGGTTTCCTGACTCATCCAGTCCTTCCAAAGTGTACCAAAAGACCTGTCCCAATGCCGTTGCATCTGGCCCCAATGCAGGTTGAACACCGGACGGTAGAACCCCTGAAGGAAGGCTGTTTAATTTCTCCAACACCCTTGATCGAGACCAATAGAAATCAATGTTATCTTTGAAAATGATGTAAATTGTGGAGAAGCCGAACATGGAGTAGCTTCGAACCGTTTTCACCCCGGGCACACCCAGAAGTGAAACCGTCAAAGGATAGGTAATCTGTTCTTCAACATCCTGAGGAGATCGCCCCATCCATTCAGTAAATACAATTTGCTGATTTTCTCCAATGTCCGGAATCGCATCCACAGGTAAAGGATCCCTTGGCAGATCACCTAATTCCCAATCAAAAGGTGCAACCAACAATCCCCATATGACACAAAAGAAAACACCAAGAATGACCACCACCTTGTTGTGCAGACAAAATTCGATGAGCATTCCCAGAGGCCCTGATTTTTCTTGAGTCGATTCACTCATGGAGAAGATCATCCTCCTTTTCTGATGTCAGAGTCAGGCGCTCTATGAGCTCACCACAGGTAAACATTGAGCTGCCAAAGTAAGGGTTCTCAACACCTGACTTGTTTTGAACCCAAGCGCCACCCTTCCCCCTAAATGCCATGGGACAGTGATAAATGAGTATCTCTTGTTCCAGGCCACTTCCGAATTGTTTCAGCATTGGGACAAGCGCGTTGGACAATTCCAAAAATCCCTCACGCACGTTCTGAATATCAGGCGCCTTGTTCATACGAACCAATGCAGCATTGATCAAATGGACATGACCATCCCAAAAAGACTCACCATCTTCGTCAAGCATGCCTTCCCCCATTGTATCAAGTTGATGTTTCAATGAGGCTGTGTGTTCTTGACTTTTTTCGATGCTGTCATGGCTTAAGGAGGATTGAAGTTCAAGGTAGTCGTTCAACATCAATTTCAACACTTGAGTCCAAGCATCAGGGACATCGAATAGAGAAACCACAGGAGGATTGGATTCCATTTGGTTATTGTTTGACTTCCCTTGAGCATGACTGGAATGGTCATGATGAGGGATGGAACCTTCTGCCCCATCTGGATT
>JBDQII010000424.1:0-4021 GCA_040264395.1 Verrucomicrobiota bacterium | reverse complement strand
CCTCTCGATCCAGGTGCCTCAATGGGCGGTTGACTGGTATACGGATGATATCGTAGAGGAGGAATACAAGCACCGCGGCTATCTTAGACACCCCTCGCCAAGAGCAGGGTATGCAGCCATGGTGTCGTATCTTGATTATGGAGTTGGGTTGGTCATGAACAAGGTCCGCTCGATGGGATTGGAGGAAGATACCCTGGTTATATTCACATCTGACAACGGACCTACCTACGATCGACTTGGTGGCAGTGATTCAGATTTCTTTGAATCAGCAGGTATCTTTAAAGGCCTCAAGGGAAGTGTGTATGAAGGAGGGATTCGAGTCCCCATGGTAGCGAGCTGGCCGGGCAAAATACCTGAGGGACAAATCAGCGACGAACCCGCAGCTTTTTGGGACCTGATGCCAACAATTCTGGCGATGACCGGGAATACAAAATCCATCCCGGAAAATACCGACGGGATCAATCTGGCTTCTACATTCCTCGGGAAACAAAACCAGAAATCCCATGCCTATCTTTATTGGGAATTCCCATCTTATGGAGGGCAGCAGGCCTTACGCATGGGAAACTGGAAAGCAGTTCGCCAGAACATATTCAAAAAGGGTATACAGACCGAGCTTTACAACCTTGAGACAGATCCCTCCGAGTCAAACAACCTGGCTTCCGAGCATCCTGCCATCTTAAAGGAAATGGCGAAGTTGATGCAGGAGGCTAGATCGCCATCCACTTTATATCCGTTCAAGAATTTAGATTAAAAATTTCAACATTATTGAAACAATCATGATACAACTAGGATTCGTCACCGCAATAATGCCGGAACAAAATTTGGAATCAGTCGCAGATACAGCCGCCAAAATTGGATATGACTGTATCGAGATCATGTGCTGGCCCAGAGGCAAAGCCGATCGGCGTTATGCAGGGATCACTCACATCGATGTCGAAGGGCTCAATAAACAGAAAGCAGATGACATCGCAGGAAAGCTGAACGCCAAAGGTATTTCTATTTCCGCGCTGGGTTATTACCCAAACCTACTCAGCAAAGACAAACAACACGCTCGCCCCGCCCTGGCACACCTTAAAAAGCTCATTAAATCTGCTCCTAAATTAGGCGTGAATATCGTAAATACCTTCATCGGTGCAGAACCGAGCCTAAGCGATGACGCTAATTTCAAGTCCTTCAGAAAAACCTGGCCTTCCATTATTAAACTAGCGGAGGATCATGGCGTTCATATCGGTATTGAAAATTGTCCCATGTATTTTACTCAGGACGAATGGCCATCCGGAAAAAACCTGGCCCATTCTCCTGCGATGTGGCGCCGCATGTTTGAGGTCATCCCTTCAAAAAATTTCGGGTTGAATTACGATCCCTCCCACATGGTTTGGCAGCACATGGATTACCTGAAACCCATTCGTGAATTCGCTGATCGGTTCGTGCACGTTCACGCGAAAGATGTACGATTGAATCAAGATCAGCTCGATGATGTGGGAATCATGGCCACACCATTATCCTATCATTCCCCAAAACTCCCGGGCCTGGGTGAGGTGAATTGGGGCAAGTTTCTCTCGGAGCTTGGAGACGCAGGCTACCGAGGCGCGGTCTGTGTTGAAGTCGAAGACCGTGCTTACGAAGGAAGTCAGAAGGCACGCACAGCAGCACTCAGTCAAAGTTATCGTTACCTGAAAAACTTCCTGCCCTGAATGATCCCATAACACCGCCACCAATGAAATATACTTACGAAGAGATCGCAGGAATGATCGATCATTCGCTCCTGCACCCGACCATGACCGATAAGGAAATGGAAAGGGAATGCAGGCTTGCTACCCGATACAAAGTAGCCTCTGTCTGCATCAAACCTTACGCTGTCAAAATGGCTGCCAGAATTCTGAAAGGAACCAGCGTTGCAGTCGGTGCGGTCGTAGGGTTCCCCCATGGTGGAAACATGACAAAAATCAAAGTATTCGAGACAGAACAAGCCTGTGAGGATGGAGCAACGGAAATTGACATGGTGATTAATATAGGCAAGGCACTTGCTGGCGATTGGGATTACGTAAAAAAAGACATCAGAGCAGTCGTCAGAACGGCCCACAAACGCGGTAGTATTGTTAAAGTCATCATCGAAACCGACTTCATGCCAAACGATCGTATTAAAAAGAAGCTATGTAGGATTTGTGAAACCGCCAAAGCCGATTACGTGAAGACTTCAACGGGATATGGATTCGTAAAAGGCGAGGATGGACGTTACGGGTATGAGGGAGCAACAGAGAGCGACCTCAAACTCATGCGCAAGACATGCAGCAGCAAAATAAACATCAAGGCCGCAGGAGGAGTTAGAGATTTGGATGCACTCATGCACTGCCGAGAGCTTGGGGTCCGTCGCGTAGGAGCCTCCGCGACCAAAACATTGCTGGATGATTACAAAGCACGAGCTCGCGCAGAAAAAAACTCCACCAAAGCTCTCAGAAAATCAGTAAAAGAAGCAAAACTTGGGGGTGGCGGTTATTAATTCTGAAATACAAAAATCAAAACCCGCAAGTATCATCCTTCAAATCAGAAAACCATGAATATTCACAACTTTCGTTCAAAAACCCTCGCCTGGGCATGTATGATGATTGGCAGTGCTACCTTACACATGGACGCACAGTCGCAGCCAACCGGCAAAGAAATTTACGCACAGGCCTGTGCGCAATGCCACGGTCAGGAATTACAAGGCGGGCAAGCACAAAGCCTCAAAGATGCCGTATGGCAATTTGGATCCAAACGGAGCCATATTTTTCGAAATATCAAATATGGCATCTCAGATTTTGCCATGCCAGCTTTTGAGGAGGCCCTTTCTGATGATGCCATTAATCGAGTATTGGATTTTGTATTTGAATCCGAAAAAGAATCTGGCTCAATCCGCCCACCAACACCCAAGAAGATTTTTACGCTGGATTATGAATTAAGGATTGATGTCGTTGCTGAGGGATTGGATATCCCATGGGCAATTGATTTTATTGATGGAG
The DNA here is from genome assembly GCA_040264395.1 of Verrucomicrobiota bacterium. Lineage (GTDB taxonomy): Bacteria > Verrucomicrobiota > Verrucomicrobiia > Limisphaerales > AAA164-E04 > AAA164-E04. The sequence goes on along the minus strand of JBDQII010000424.1, from coordinate 1,022 downwards.
AAAGGGCACTGATCACCGAACGTCCCGGCCGACTGCGATTACTGGAGGGTGGAAAAATACACCCTGAAGCCATCGAAGGGACCCCCTCGGTTCTGCACGAAGGTCAGGGAGGGTTGCTCGATGTATCAGTAGACCCTGATTATGCGAAAAATGGATGGGTCTACCTATCCTACAGCCATTTACTCACTGATGCGGAAGGCGAGCGGAAACCAGCTATGACACGCATTGTCCGAGGAAAACTCCAAGATCATGCCTGGACCGATCAGGAGGTGATTTACGAAGCACCGCCTGATCTCTACACAACGACACGTCATCATTACGGTTCTCGCATTGTTTTTGATCCAAATGGATTTCTTTATTTCTCAATAGGAGAAAGAGGCATTGCGCATCATGCTCAAGATATCCGTCGCCCAAACGGCAAAATACACCGTATCTTCAAAAACGGCTCCATTCCCTCAGACAATCCATTTGTAGAACGCGATGATGCGCTACCAACTATATTCACTTTCGGCAATCGAAACCCTCAAGGTCTCGCCGTTCATCCGGCAACTGGGCATATCTGGGAAACGGAACATGGGCCAATGGGCGGTGATGAACTGAACGTCATTCATGGCGGTGCAAATTACGGCTGGCCATCCATAACGTATGGCCGTAATTACGATGGTGGCGTTGTGTCCGATCATCGAGAACGCCAAGGAATGCGCCAGCCAACTCTGTATTGGAAACCATCCATTGCAGTCAGCGGCATTCACTTTGTGAACAGCTCCTTATTTCCCCTCTGGAAGAACCACCTTCTCGTAGGCGCACTGAAATACGAGGAAGTGCGCTTACTCGATATCGAGAATGATCGAGTCATACATCAGGAAATTATCCTGAAGAATGCAGGGCGAATTAGAGACGTATGCAGCGCACCAGATGGTGCCATTTACTTGGTAACCAACGGCCCTGATACCATCTTAAAGCTGACACCCGTTCGAGACATGAATTTGGAACCTTGAGTGCTCCCGTTTTGGATTGGCGAT
>JBDQII010000423.1:0-4062 GCA_040264395.1 Verrucomicrobiota bacterium | reverse complement strand
TTGAGTCGCATCAAATACACCTGTGTTTCTGGATCTCCAAAACGGGCATTGAATTCCAGAACTTTAGGGCCTGATTCAGTGAGCATCAAACCAGGGTAAAGCATCCCTTTGAAATCGATACCCTCTCCCTTACACCCCTCTACCCACGGATCCAGAATGGTTTCACGGATGGATTTCAATTCGTGGTCACTTATAAACGGTGCAGGTGAGAAGGTGCCCATGCCTCCCGTGTTCAGCCCTTTGTCTCCATCCAGGGCTCGTTTGTGGTCCTGAGATGATTCAAATAACAAGTAACCATGACCGTCGCAGAGTGCATGAAGAGAGACTTCCATGCCTTCGAGATATTCCTGAATGACAATTTGATCTCCAGCATCACCAAATGATTTATCGATCATTAATTGTTGGATGGCATTTTTCGCTTCCTCCACGTTCGATGTCAAAATCACTCCTTTGCCTAAAGCGAGTCCATCTGCTTTTACGGCACACTTGCCTTGAATGGATGTCGCAAAGGCCAGAGCCTCCGTCGGGTTGGAGAAGATGCCTGATTTCGCAGTTGGAATCTCGTGGCGGAGCATGAACTCCTGAGAAAAAGCCTTTGAAGATTCGAATCTGGCAGCCTTTTGATTTGGTCCCCAGATAGTCAGCCCCTCTTTATTGAAAAGATCAACTATTCCCAGTGACAAAGGATTATCTGGACCTACGACAGTCAGATCCGGTTGTTTTTCTTTCGCGAAGGCGAGAAGGCCCTCTAAGTCTTCTGCACCAGTTTTGATGCATTGAACCAAATTGCCATTGGCTGCCAAAGTTTCGCCTGCAATACCGGCATTGCCGGGAGCGCAGTACATGGTTTGGGTCAATGACGATTGAGCCAGCTTCCATACCAATGCGTGTTCTCTTCCTCCGGAACCGATTACCAAGATATTCATCAGGCCGTGGATTGAAGCAAATATCTGCAAAATGAAAAAGAAATATTACCGCAAGTATTGGCAAATCAAGGTTCGATGATTTGATGAGTAACTAATCAGGATACCTCTCCAATTTTATCCCGGGGTATTCAATCGGATGCGGTCAAACACGTGAAATGCCTGCCATCAAAGTTGAGATTGCCTTGCTCTCTGCTGCTCATGGATTCCTTCTGATGAGCATGGCCGTATTCCATGTCCAGAATTCTCTGAAAACAGGGACTTTTGTCAGGAATGATAATTCGTTGTAATACCGGGGTACACAGGCTTCAACTCCTAACTCGCTCGTTCCCCTGATCCATTCCAGCGTTTTTCCAATGTAGGTTGGATAGAGGGTTTTGAAAGGGGAGTGAATACGTGGTTTGCCTACAATCTGATCAAATACTTTTGGGCCCAGGAATGGTCCGAGGTAGTGGAAAGGCGAGAAATCATGCCCGCCCCAAGGCGAAAGCCAATTGGTCCAACTCAGGTAAAGGCATCCACCCGGCTGGAGTAGTCCGGGGAGTTTCTTTACAAAATCCCTGGGGTTTGCCAGATGCTCAAACACGTTGGAACAAACGATGAGTTCGTGCTGACCAAGCGGATCATAATCATCTTGATCCAGATTGATTGCAGTAAATGGTGCGTTAGCACGCTCCGGTATCAGGCTGCATTCGATGTCTGCGTAATCAACTTGGCACCCGGATTTTTCCAGTTCTCCACCAAAAACACCGTGACCGCATCCAAGATCCAATACCCGCACGTCAGTGTTCATTTTGACACCGCGAGATTTCATCCACTGGATGGCATCCTGTGCCTGCATTTCGTAAAAAGTGGTGTCATCACCGTATTTGAGGTGGTGAGCAATGAGTCGGTGAATAATCATTGATTACTATTGTTCCTTAAAATAATGGGAAGCCGCAGCGATTCTCAGGCGATCAGCTCGGGAATGACGTTTCCGGCGATGTCTGTCAATCGATAATGGCGTCCTTGAAATTTAAAGGTTAAACGCAAGTGATCCACTCCCAGTAAGTGTAGCATGGTTGCGTGAAGGTCATTCACACCGACAGGATTCTCAGCAATGTTGTAGCTGAAATCGTCGGTGGAACCATAAACTGTTCCCGGATTTACACCTCCTCCGGCCATCCACATGCTGAAGCATCGAGGATGGTGGTCGCGACCATAATTGGTTGCGGTCAAGTTTCCCTGGCAGTAAACGGTGCGTCCAAATTCTCCGCCCCACACGACGAGTGTATCATCCAGAAGTCCCCTTTGTTTCAAATCAGTCAGCAAGGCTGCCGAGGCCTGATCTGTTTGCTTGCACCGGGCTTCCAGATTATTGGGAAGGCTTGAGTGATGGTCCCATCCCCGGTGAAACAGTTGAACAAATCGAACACCCCGTTCGGTGAGCCGGCGTGCCATCAGGCAGTTGTGCGCAAATGTGCCGGGCTGTTTGGCTTCCTCGCCATAAAGGTTAAAGGTGGTATCACTCTCACCTGACAAATCGGTCAGTTCCGGAATGGAGGTTTGCATGCGAAAGGCCATTTCGTATTGGGAGATCCTTGTAAGGATTTCGGGTTGTCGAGTTTTATCGAATGATTCCAGATTCAGGGCGGCGATATCATCCAAAACCCGTCTTCGCGCTTCTTTCGGGAACCCTTTCGGGTCGGAAAGGTAGAGGACAGGATCTCCTTTGCTGCGGAATTTTACACCTTGGTGAACGGATGGAAGAAAGCCACTGCCCCAGAGCCGATCATAGAGTGGCTGTCCTCCTCGGTGAGAAACCATGACGACGAAATTTGGTAAATTTTCGTTGGCGGACCCCAAACCATACGAAAGCCAGGATCCCATGCTGGGCCTTCCTGATAATTGAAATCCGGTCTGAAAATAGGTGATGGCAGGATCGTGATTGATCGCTTCCGTATGCATGGTTTTGATCATGCACATATCATCAGCCAAACCCGATAGATGAGGAAGTGCACTGCTCATCCAGTGGCCTGATTGTCCATGTTGCTTGAAATCAAATCCTGATGCTGCGATTGGGAATTGAGATTGTCCCGCGGTCATCCCTGTCAATCTCTGTCCCTTGCGGACCGAATCAGGGAGATCTTTTCCCTGACGCTTTTTCAAATCTGGTTTGTGATCGTAAAGATCAAGCTGGGATGGTCCCCCAGATTGAAACAGGTAAATAACGCGCTTGGCTCTTGCCGGAATGTGTGTGGTCTCCAGCAGGCCGCGTTGCCCGTTTCTTACCGATTGAGCGCCTTCGATCTTACTATTTAAGTCCATCACAGAGATGCTGCCCAGGCCAGTTGATAATTGCCCAAGGAATTTTCTTCTGGAGTGTGGTGATGCGATGTTCATTTATTGGTCAGGTTCCTGCAAACGGTGAATTTTGACTATACAATCATGCTCCTGCGTTTTTGACAATGCATTCGTCGCTTGCTGATGCTTTTGAAACATGATATGTCAACAGCTTGCCATGTTGGATAATCGCATAAGATTTCAGTTACGAAGATTCATGATTCCTCACCGTTTTAAACGCGGCTTTTTTACTGCGGTCCTTGCCTGCCTCTCTTTTATTGTTGTCGATGGGCAAGGACTGATGGAAAGGGGAATTGCGGTTCCACGAGAAACTCAAAACTCCTTGTTAGAATCACTCCGACCACTGGAGGAAGCCGTTCTTTTGATCAAGCAGCAAAACGATCCTTTCGTTGCTGCCTACGAACCGGATGTCAGTATTTATTTGAAGGCGGTTCAAACTGCTGTTTTACATAATGAATTTCATCATGAAAAACAGTTTGAAGTTGCCGATCGACTGATCCAGACAGGATTGGCAAGAGCGGCTCATTTATTAAACGGCAAGGCGCCATGGGCAGATCAAAAAGGTTTGGTTGTTCGCGGTTACCGATCGAAATTGGATGACTCCATTCAGCCTTATGGTTTGGTTGTTCCTGAAAAATATCAAAGCACAGGCACCAGCGCTCATCGAATGGACATTTGGCTGCATGGTCGAGATAATCGATTAACAGAATTAAAGTTCATTGATCAGCGTGAACGATCGAAAGGCCAATTTGCTCCTCAGAATGCCTTTGTCCTCCACCCATATGGTCGATTCTGC
>JBDQII010000422.1:0-4068 GCA_040264395.1 Verrucomicrobiota bacterium | reverse complement strand
GTCGTGCGCTTGCCCTCTGAGTTTTCGAGAACCAGTGGGTCGCCGCCATCCATGACGCACATGCAGGAGTTCGTGGTGCCGAGATCTATGCCTAATACTTTTGCCATGCTAAAATCTTTCTGTTTGCTAACAACAACCAAGCACTAAGAGTGCCATTTGGGATAAAATGCGTAAGTGTCAGCTAAAGAAGGATTAAAAATAAATAAGGTAAGGATTGTGTTTGTCCTTAAAAGTATTTCGAGACACTGTGTCGCGATGATGTGTGCCTTAATGTGTGACAGAGTGGCTCATTTTATGGCAGCTTCTATCGTGACACAACAGCTCAGCAGGAGGCTTTCTTTTTGCACCCAAAGCATTACTTTAAAAAAAGCGGTACATTTTTTCGAACGCCTTGCTTGCCCCATACAGTTCTCATGCGGCATCACCATCCCGATGCCTGTCCGTACTCATCTCCGCTTAGCGACTGAGGGAAAACCAAGTCGATTCATTACCCCTCCTGCAAAATCCAAAGGTGATGCCTTGAAACTACATACACCTGATCATTCATCTCTTTCCAGCGGTTTTCATGAGTAATCCTTTTTAGTTAAATTTCCCGTTGACAAATGGGTCATGAAAATAAACCGTTAAAACGAACGTTTGATTGAATTAAATGAGCGATACAGATACAAAAACGGCCATCCTTGACGCTGCTGAGACACTTTTTGTGGAACAGGGGTTTGAAGGAGCTTCCTTGCGCTCAGTGACTTCGATGGCAAATGTTAATATCGCAGCCATCCATTATCATTTCGGTTCCAAAGATGCACTGGTCAAAGCCGTTCTGGAGCGACGACTGAGCCCCATTAACCAGGAAAGACTGGATCTGTTGAATGCTCTGGAACTCTCCTGTGAGGAGCGAGATCTACAATTGGAAGACATATTGCGTGCTCTTTTTGAGCCAGCTTTGAAAACGACAGGGTTTGGGGGCGGCAACCACAGCAACATTGCCCGTTTGATAGGGCGGATATTCTCTGAACCTTCTCATTCTTTGCAGCTTTACTTGAAAGTGCGTTTTCAAGAGGTATTCGATCGTTTCAGTGCCGCGCTTCGCTCTGTCCTTCCCGACCTACCTGATGTCGATTTTTTCTGGCGTATTCACTTCACAATGGGAGCGATGTGTCACACTTTGTGCGATCAGGAAAGGCCCAAACTACTCTCTGGAGGGATCTGTAATCCTCAATGTTTTGAAGAGACTTGTGATCAATTGATTGCCTTCGTGGCCGGAGGCCTGAGGGCACAATGCGTGGGCATCAAGCGAGAGGATGTTGAATGAGTTGGGTTAACATCGCTTCGAGCATCATCTTAATTATTGGATTCACAGGCTGCCGATCTGGAAAAGATATCGATCCCAATGCTTCTCCTGTAGCCCCCCCTGTTGAGTGGGGAATGCATTCTCCTCCAAGCGACGATCATCTGCTGGCTTTTTCTGAATTAAAAACCGATGAACTCGATCTACTGATTGCAACGGCTTTCGAGCGTAATCCTGATCTGCAATCCATGGCCGCGAGAGTGCAATCAACGGCCGCCAATGCCCGTATTGCACGAGCCGATTTATTTCCTAACATTGGATTCGGTCTTCTTGGAAACCGGACCCAGCAAAACTTCATCGGTCTCCCGATTCCGGGCGCGGAGAATGATGTGCTGACTGCACGGTTCAAATCATTCGGTTTCAATATGAATGCATCCTGGGAGCTTGATATCTGGGGGCGTCTTCGTCGTGGAAAGAATGCGGCTAAAGCGGAATATATTTCGGCCGAAAACGACTTCATCTATTATCAGCTATCGCTTGCCGCACAGGTCGCCAAGACCTGGGCTCAGGCTTCCTCCGCGCAAAGTCAGTTGGAACTTTCCGTCGAAACCTCGAATAACTTTCAAACAACATCTGATCGAATTCGTGAGAGATTCCTGCAAGGCCTGAGTCCGTCTTTGGAATATCGTCTGGCGCTCAACAGTAGTGAGGCTGCTCAGGCCTTGTTGCAGCAGCGGCAGGAACAAAAGGAAGCGAGCGTCAGGTTGCTACAAGTTTTGATTGGTGAATACCCAAATGGTAAGCTCAATATGGTATCGGCATTACCCTTTCCCAACGAGCCTGTGCCTGCAGGTCTTCCCTCTGAATTGCTTCAGCGTCGGCCCGATTTAATCGCCGCACAGTGGCGCCTGAAGGCAGCAGATCACCGTCTGTGGGCTGCGAGAAAAGCGCTTTTTCCACGCCTCAGTTTGACCAGCTCCGCCGGAACGAGTACCCCAGGAATGAGGGATCTGCTGAATACCGATTTCACAGTCTGGAGTGTTGCGGGAAACCTCACCCAGCCTCTTTTCCAAGGGGGCCGTCTCATGGCTGGTATTGATTTTTCCAAGTCGAATGTTCAGCAGGCACTGTCGGATTACCATTCCAGCCTGTTGCGTGCGTTCAATGAAGTCGAAACAGGATTGCAGACCGATCATTGGCTGAGAAAGCGACACGATCACTTGCGAAAAGCTGCCGAACAATCTCGAGCAGCCCTGGCACTTGCGGAGGATCGATACGAAAGCGGCCTCGCTGACCTCTTTACCGTGCTGGAATCTCAACGGCGGCAATTGAACGATGCAACCCAACTTATCGAGGTAAGGCGACTCCTGTATGCTAATCGCATTGATCTGATGCTGGCCCTGGGTGGCGCTTTCCAGTCCACGAAATATCAGTCTGCTGCATCCATCTCTGATCCAAATCTTAATTTATCCCCCAATTGAATTTTTTCATGAAGCGCAAATCTATATTGCTTCCGATCCTGGTTCTCCTCACATGCGGCGTTTTGACCGTCCTTCTGACTAAATTTGGACGGCAGGTGCAGCCCGTAAAGATGGAGCCTTACACTCCCTTTGTGGAGGTGAAGGTTGTCAAATTAACTCCCAAAAAACTGATGGTGAAGAGTCAGGGAACCGTTGTGGCTTCAACGCGCATTCCGCTCATCTCGGAACTGGATGGTGTGGTGACAGAAGTTTCACATGCATTTCGAGAAGGCGGTGTCTTTCAGAAAGGGGAGGTATTGCTGAGGATTGATGATACCGATTACAAGGCGGCTCTGGCTCAGGCGCGGGCGCAACTGGCAAGCGCCAGTATCCAGATGGAAACCGTCCAGGCGGAAGCACGGCTTGCTCAACAGGATTGGAAAGAAATGGAATCCATGCAGTTGGGCGAGCCTTCACCTTTGCTTTTCAGAGAACCTCAACTCGCTGGAGCCAGAATGGGGATGGCATCGGCAGAAGCATCCCTGGTCAAAGCCGAAAAGGATTTGAAACGCACATTGGTGAGGGCTCCATTTGACGGTCGTGTTGTCAGTAAAATGGCCGATGCAGGACAATTTGTGCGCCGTGGACAGGAATTGGCTCGGGTCTTTGATGTGAGTCGAGTAGAGGTTAAACTACCCATACCAGTCAGTGAACTTGCTTTTCTGGATCCTGCGCTGAGTTCCATTCAATTAACGGGGTCTTCAAATCCCGTGCAGGTAGATCTGGAGGCAGAATACGCCGGCCAGAAGCGGCAGTGGACAGGGTATATCCATCGGACCTCCGGAGAAATTGACCCAAGGTCACGAATGATTTCGCTGATTGCAGAGGTGACCGATCCTTACGGAGTGAATGCCACGTCCACAATGGCGAAATCTCCATTGTCGGTAGGGATGTTCGTTAAAGCTGACATACACGGGCGGCTTCTCCCCGAAACTTTTTCTTTGCCCAGGGCCGCTTTACTCGAGAGAGGGCAGGTGATTGTGCTGGATGAGTCCGATCGCATTACTTTCAGGGATGTCTCCATTGTCCGCTACGAAGCAAGTGACGCGCTGATAGAGTCTGGCCTCAATGAGGGAGACCGTGTTTGTATCTCGCGGATTGAAATTCCCAAAGAAGGCAGTCAGGTCAAACCCCTTGAACCCATGAATGAGGAGCAGCCATGAACGGAATCATTCATTGGTTTGCCCGCAACAGCGTTGCTGCCAACCTCCTTGTCATAGGCATCGTTGTCGCTGGCTTCACTGGGCTGAGTTCGGCCAAGCG
>JBDQII010000421.1:0-4095 GCA_040264395.1 Verrucomicrobiota bacterium | reverse complement strand
CAGCCTTTCATGCCCAAACACAAATCCTGAATCATTTTCCAAGCATAACCCAACACAGCAATCATGGAATACGAACCCATTATCGGCCTGGAAACCCACGTCCAACTGAAAACCAAATCCAAAATGTGGTGTGGTTGCCCCAATCAGTATGGTGCTGATCCGAACACACAAGTTTGCCCTGTCTGCCTTGGCATGCCGGGTGTGTTGCCTGTTGCGAACGAAGAAGCGTTACGATTGACCGCCTTGACAGGTTACCTGTTGAACTGCGATCTACCACGGCATGCCCGCTTTGATCGGAAAAATTATTTCTACCCTGATGTGGCTAAAAACTATCAGATCACCCAGCTTGCATTACCCTCCACCATCAATGGTCATGTGGACTTTGAGCTGAACGGCAAAACAGAGCGGGTACAATTGACACGTGCGCATCTGGAAGAAGATGTGGGTAAAAGTTTTCACTATGATCGCCAGAGTGGGGTGGACTTCAATCGCGGCGGGGTTCCTTTGCTTGAAATCATCACCGAGCCCTGCATTACCACTGCGGACATGGCACATGCCTACCTCAATGCCTTGAAGGATATCCTGACGTATGCCGGCATCAGTGATTGCGATATGGAGAAGGGAATGGTGCGCTGTGATGTCAATATCAGTGTAAGACCCAAGGGAACGACCGAATTGGGCGCTAAAGTGGAAATCAAGAACATGAACAGCTTCAGTGGGGTTCGTCGTGCCTTGCAATATGAGATTCCGCGTCAGATAGAAGCGATTCAGAACAACGAAACCATCGCTCAGGAAACACGTCGATGGGACGACGTGGCCGGGATCACTGAAAGCATGCGCAACAAAGAAAATGCTCATGATTACCGTTATTTCCCTGATCCTGATCTCATGGCGTTCGAACCCTCCGAGGCCTGGCTTGAGGAAGTCAAAAAGGGTGTCGTCGAACTTCCACTCGCTCGGAAGAGACGTTTCATGGAGCAATACAAATTGCCTGACGGAGATGCAGACGTATTCGTCAACGATGTCGCACTTGGGGATTATTTTGAGCAAATTGCGGTCAAGGTGGAGCAGCCAAAAGCTGTTGCCAACTGGGTCATTAACAACCTTCAAGCCAAACTGGCTGAATCCGAGATAAGCCTGCAGGAACTCAAATTTGATGCCCCGGCATTGCTGGAATTGATCAAGCTGGTGGATTCCGGAAAAATCAGCACCAAGATTGCGCAGTCCGTTTTTATTGAAATGTTTGATACCGGCAAATCTCCAGCTGTGATTGTTGAAGAGAAAGGGCTTGTTCAAGTTTCAGACTCAGGTGCGATCGAGACCTTCTGTCAACAGGCCATTGAAGCCAACCCTGGTCCTGCAGATGATTTCCGTAAAGGCAAGGAAGCGGCATTGAATTTCCTGAAAGGTCAGGTGATGAAGCTCAGCCGCGGCAAGGCCAATCCCGCTCTTGTCGGTGAAGTGCTGAAACGCATCCTAAATGGTTGATCCAGTTTCTTTTTCGGCTAATGGTCAGCTTCGGGCCACATGTTGTTGCTATTTCGCCCATCTTTGGCGTATCACCGATACATCTGTAACCGATCGAAGAGAATCAAAATCTCTCCGAACACTTCAGCTGCATGCTATTGGACACCTTCACAGCGGCGGCATCATTACTGATTTGCATCGAGTCAGGTTGAAGTTGATTCCCGAGCGCATTCGCCATAGTGTTGTTGGATCATGACTCAACTAACACATTGGTTCAGAAGCAATCGTTTTGGCTCTTTGTTTTTTGCGACGAAGCGGACATCATTTTTTTTCATGCTGATCGCCTGCACCTCAATGAGCGCCGCTGAGTTTGGGGAAACCAAATTCCGTCAGCTTGAGGAAGTGCTTCCAACACCCAACAGCTATCGAACCGCTTCAGGTGCTCCGGGAAATGCATACTGGCAGCAGCGTGCGGATTATGACATCAGTGTGGAACTGGACGATGAGCGCCAACGCATCATTGGGTCCGAGAAAATCCATTACACCAACAACAGTCCGGATGCGCTTGATTACCTCTGGGTACAAATCGATGCCAACCTTTTCGCTAAAGATTCCGATGGTCATATTACAAGCTCAGCTCCTGACATCAAGCGACTGCAGTTCAAATCACTTCGAGGATTGCTCGAACGAGAGTCGTTTGATGGCAAGGCACGTATTCATTCCGTCAAGGATGCTTCGGGAGCTGACCTGAGCCATACCATCGTCAAAACCATGATGCGCATTGATCTGCCGTTTCCGTTGAAACCCGGCAAATCGATGCATTTTTCAATTGCCTGGTCCTACAATATCATCGATGCCCAATTGATTCGTGCCCGCAGTGGTTATGAGTATTTCCCCGAAGATGATAATTTCATCTATGAAATGGCTCAGTGGTTTCCTCGCATGGCTGCCTATACCGACGATCGTGGCTGGCATCACAATCAATTTCTGGGTCGCGGAGAATTCACGCTTGAGTTTGGAGACTACCGGGTTGCCATTACGGTGCCTGACGATCATGTCGTGGCCGCCACGGGTGAACTTCAAAATGGTAAGGAAGTATTGACGAACGAGCAATGGACACGATTTCAGCAGGCAGAACGCTCTGAAACACCCGTATTTATCATCACTCCCGAGGAGGCAAAAGAAAATGAATCCACAGATCCCTCGGGCAAGAAGACATGGGTATTTGAAGCTGAAAATGTAAGAGATTTTGCGTTCGCCAGTTCCCGCAAATTCATCTGGGATGCCATGCATCACCTGTCCGGAAAAAACAACGTGTTGGCCATGTCTTTTTATCCAAATGAAGCGGAGCCACTGTGGAGCAAATACTCGACGCACGCCGTTGCGCACACCATGGATGTCTACTCCAAGTTCTCCTTTGATTACCCCTACCCTGTGGCCATTTCCGTGAATGGCCCTGTTGGTGGCATGGAGTATCCCATGATTTGTTTCAACGCGCCACGACCACTGGCTGACGGTACTTATTGGGGCAAACCGGCCAATGGCGAGCAATGGATGCATTCCAAATATGGTTTGATTTCCGTGATCATTCATGAGGTAGGGCACAATTATTTTCCGATGATCGTGAACAGTGACGAGAGGCAGTGGACCTGGATGGACGAGGGCTTGAACACTTTCCTTCAATACCTGACCGAGCAGGAATGGGAAGAAGACTATCCATCGCGAAGGGGTGAGCCCAAGGACATGGTTTCCTACATGAAATCCTCGCAACAGGTTGCGATCATGAGTAACTCAGAATCGATCCTTCAGTTCGGAAACAACGCCTACGGCAAACCAGCAACGGCGTTGAACATTTTAAGAGAAACCATTCTGGGTCGCGAAGTGTTTGATTTTGCGTTCCGCACCTACTCGCAGCGGTGGATGTTCAAGCGTCCGCAGCCCGCGGACCTGTTCCGTTCTCTGGAGGATGCATCGGGCATCGATCTGGATTGGTTCTGGCGCGGTTGGTTTTATTCGACCGACCACGTCGATCTGGCGATTTCCAACGTCACCGAATATCAAATGGATACGCTGGACCCCGTCGTTGACAACGAGCGTCTCAAGCAGGATCGCGAGGAGGAGCCCGTTTCCATTTCCAAATTACGCAACAAAAACCTGAAGCTGCTTGTCGATCAATTTCCTGAGTTGGTGGATTTTTACAATGATTATGATCCTCTGGATGTCATCGATGAAGATCGAGAAGAAGATCAGAAAGCGATCGATGAACTCGCACCCGTTGACAGGGATCTGCTGAAACTGGAGCGTCATTTTTATGTCGTCGATTTTGAAAATATAGGCGGCCTTGTGATGCCTATTATTCTGGAAATCGAATATTTCAACGGTAGCAAGGAAACGCGTTATTACCCCGCGGAAATTTGGAGGCAACACAGCGATCAGGTCAGTAAGCTCCTGATCACACGTGAACCCATCCGTGCCTTGCGAGTGGATCCTCATCTTCAGACGGCTGACATCAACCTTGCGAACAACGTGTATCCCCCTGAAATTCAGAAAGCTCGTTTCAAACTGTCTCAGGAAAAATTGGACAAGAACCCGATGCAGAAAGCGGGTCTGGGTCAGTCCGATGATGTT
>JBDQII010000420.1:0-4102 GCA_040264395.1 Verrucomicrobiota bacterium | reverse complement strand
TCCCGAGTCAAAAATCATGTTCACGGACTGATTCAGGATCCCATCACCGTTCATCCTGAAAAAAGTATCGCTTACGTCTTGGATTTAATTGACCGGAAGGATTTTACATTCAGTACGTTTCCGGTTGTTGATGAACATGGAAAGTTAGTGGGATTGTTGCCAGGTAGTGTGGTTCGATTGCGCTATTCTGATCGACTGGTCAAAGAAGCGCTGACTCCCAGAGATCAGGTTTTTACCCTGACCGAAAAAGAATTGGGAAACGATCCCATTGCGCGAGCAGACCAATTTTTTGCGGATCACCCCAGAATTGACAAACTGATGGTGGTTGATGATGCGGATCGTCTCAGGGGCCTTTTCACTCTCTCTGATGTGGATCGAATTGCTCAGGAAGTCCAGGCTCAGTTTAAGCCTGCGCGGGATGAACAGTTTCGGTTGATTTGCGGAGCAGCTGTTTCAGCTGCTCGCAATGCATTTGGTGAGCTGGACAGTGATCGTGTCCTGGGTCATGTCACCGCACTGGTAGAAAGGGGGGTTGATGCTGTAGCTGTTTCCACCGCCCACGGTCATACGAAAGGGGTGGGGGAAGCTGTCAAACTGATACGAAAAGAGTTTCCTCATCTCCCAATTATTGCTGGCAACGTGACCAGTGGTGCGGGAGTCGAATTTCTTGCAGACTGTGGTGCCAATTGCATCAAAGTAGGTCAGGGGCCCGGAAGTATCTGCACCACGCGCATTGTCGCTGGGGTTGGTGTTCCTCAAATGTCTGCTCTCTATTTGGCCCTGCAGGCAGCCAAGAGGAAAGGGGTTTCTATTTTGGCGGATGGCGGGATTACAAAGTCTGGAGATATCGTGAAGGCCCTGACTCTTGCGGATGCTGTTATTTGCGGAGGACTGCTTGCTGGCTGCGCCGAAGCCCCGGGCGAAATACTTGAAATCAGTGGGAAGCTCTACAAACAGTACCGTGGGATGGGTAGTTTGGCTGCCATGAAATCAGGTTCTGCTGCACGCTATGGACACAGCTCTAAGGACACCACCCGTAAGGTCTCAGCGGAAGGCGTCGAGGCGTTAAAGGAGGTTTCAGGGCCGGTGGATAATGTGCTCGGACAATTGATTGGTGGTATTCAATCAGGCATGGGGTATCTCGGAGCGCGAAGTTTGCACGAATTGCGCAAAAGGGCCAGATACATACGTGTAAGCCCAGCCGGGCAGCGTGAGTCGGCGACGCATGACATCGTAGAGCTTAAAACAGGGGCAGGCCAATAGTTGTCATTGAACGTCAATCGGCAACTTAACGCATTTCGCATTCACAGCCGATTTCCATCTGCTTCCTCCATTCCAAACGCAATGCCCTGCGATCAAATCACAGGTTTCCAGCCTGCCTCATAATCGCGTTCCCACAGTTTATCGGCTTCGGGGCTGTTCATGATTTGTTTCGTTTCCGGTGAAAAGTGGATGGTCTGACCGGTGCGATAAGCGATATTGCCCAGATGGCACATCAGCGTACTTTTTTGACCGATTTCAATCTCCGCATTAGGTCGTTTACCTGAACGGATGCATTCAAAGAAATTGTCCATATGCCCTTTGTCCCCGCCCTCACCTGTGTGTTTTTCGAGGGATGTGCCATCTAGATCGAAAACTTCATATCCGGAACCGTTAATGGCCAGAGAACCCTTGCTACCGTAAAAGCGGACGAAGTCATGTTTTTCCTCTCTTCTTGGGTGGCAACTGCTACCGTCCCATGCAATCCCTTTACCACCGAAGTCATATGTTGCAATTGCCGTGTCGGGGGTCTCTTGATCGTCCATGTAGTGATATCGTCCTCCATTATAGGTGATCTTTTCAGCGTAATCTACATTCAGTCCCCACCTTGCCAAATCAAGAGCGTGGATGCCGTTGTTCCCAAGCTCTCCATTGCCCCAGTGCCAGTGCCAGTGCCAATTGTAATGAACAAGGTTGTCTTTGTATTCTTTTCTCGGAGCCGGTCCTTGCCATAAGTCATAATTCAAATGTGGTGGAACAGGTACTTTCTTACCTTTCCCTATCGAACCACGCGCGTTGTCATACCAGCAACGAGCAAAGGTGGTTTCCCCTATGACTCCCGAATGCAGCCTTGCCATGGCTTCTCTAATTGCTGGCCAAGTCCTGCGCTGATTCCCCATTTGGACCACACGATCATGTTTACGTGCTGCTTGAACCATCCATAAAGCTTCTTGCGGGTTGTGGCTCCCCGGCTTCTCAACGTAAACGTTCTTTCCGGCAGAGCATGCAAGGATCGTGGCAGGGGCGTGCCAGTGGTTGCATGTGGCGATCATGATCGCGTCGACATCCTTGTCGTCGAGCATCCTGCGGAAGTCGCGCACTCCTTTGGGTTTTGGTGCATTCTTTTTTTCCACTACAGAAACCGCTCTGTTGACCCTTTCTTGATCCACATCGCAGACATAAGCTACCTCTACATTTGAAGATTTCAGCGCATTTTTGACGTGCGACATTCCTCGGCTGAGCCCCATGACCCCGACACGGATGCGGTTGCTGGATGTGTCCTGAGCCTTCATTTTGCCCTTAATGAAGGGGCTTGTAGAGGCTAGCGTGGCAGTCGTTAACGCTGACTTTTGGATAAATTGACGACGAGAAAGATCACTTTTCATCATATTTTTGAGTTGATTCAGGTGGAAAGGCAAAATAGTAGCCTTCGAGGGGTGCTTTTCAACGCTTAAATTTACTGGGGTAGTAGGACATGAAATTCCAAATTAATCTGCTGATGCCGGGCGGTTGCGAATTGTTTTGAGACGGAGTGTTTTTTTTTATAAATTCCCGTTGACAGCTTGATCTCCGGTGCCTAATGTCCTGCACCTCTGATAGACTAGAGATTAACGCCATGAACCCCGGCTAAAAGAGATATGGGGCTTATGGTGTTTTGTCGTCTGGTAAGATTGGGCTTCTGAGCCTATTAGAGGATATGATTAGGCCCATGTAGCTCAGTTGGTAGAGCACATCCTTGGTAAGGATGAGGTCACCGGTTCAAGCCCGGTCATGGGCTCCATTCATTTGTAACTGAAACACACTGGTAACTATTAATAACGATCGTTAAGGAATTCGCATGGCAAAAGAAGCGTTTCAAAGAACTAAACCGCACGTCAATGTCGGAACGATTGGACATGTCGACCATGGCAAATCCACTCTGACAGCCGCTATCGTGGCCGTTCAATCTCGTAGAGATTTAGCGACCCCCATCTCATACAGTGATATCACCAAGGGTGGTACCGTTCGTGACGATTCAAAAACCGTTACGATCGCTGTTTCTCACGTAGAATACGAAAGCACGGAGCGTCATTACGCTCATGTTGATTGTCCAGGGCACGCTGATTACGTTAAGAACATGATCACTGGTGCCGCTCAGATGGACGGAGCTATCTTGGTTGTCAGCGCTGCTGACGGCCCTATGCCCCAGACTCGTGAGCACATCCTGCTTGCTCGTCAGGTGGGTGTTCCGGCGATTGTGGTTTTCTTGAACAAGTGTGATCTTGTGGATGACGATGAATTGCTCGAACTTGTAGAAATGGAAGTCCGCGATCTGTTGTCCAAATACGAGTTTCCCGGAGATGACGCAGCTGTCGTTCGTGGCAGTGCTACTGCCGCTTTGGACGCCAAGCCCGAAGGTGAAGAAGCTATTCAGAATCTATTGGCTGCTATCGATGCCAACGTGCCCTTGCCTGAGCGTGAGGTGGACAAGCCATTTTTGATGTGCATCGAGGACGTGTTCAACATTGAAGGACGTGGAACTGTTGTCACTGGCCGTGTTGAGCGTGGAGAACTGCTCAAAATGACAGAAGTTGAAATTGTAGGTCTGCGTGAAACACGTAAAACCACTGCGACTGACATTGAAATGTTCCGCAAGCTTCTTGATAGTGCTTCAGCTGGCGATAATGTGGGTGTTCTCCTTCGTGGTGTTAAGAAGACAGACGTGGAACGCGGTATGGTGCTTGCTAAACCTGGTTCCATCACACCTCACAAAAAATTCAAAGCTGAGGTTTACGTTCTGTCTAAAGATGAGGGTGGGCGTCACACTCCATTCTTCACTAACTACCGTCCTCAATTCTACTTC
>JBDQII010000419.1:0-4145 GCA_040264395.1 Verrucomicrobiota bacterium | reverse complement strand
GGCTTGAAACTCGGTGAGACTAGCCATGGCGTTTGGGATCGATTTTCCTGATGGATCTTTTTATCGAAGTTCTGCTCAAATGTCTTCTTGTTAACACCAGCCTCATTGGTAATTAGTAATTCAACTGTTTCCTTGGAACTTTGCTAAACTGCTACATGTAAATTGGTTTCTCCATTGCCAGTGCAGTGGCGCCCCATTCAATCGCAGAATAAACCTGATTTTTATTACAATTAATTACATTTTCAGCGGCACCATTCTTTTTAATGTCCTCCTCATAGACTCCGTTTGCGACGATCAGTCCGCTACAAAAAACAGAAAGCAAAACGGCAAAAGTTTGGAATCTCATTTTTAAATAGTCTCGTGTCGTTGGCAAAAATCAACCAACGAGAATCTAAGGTATTTTTGATTACCCTGAATCACTGGTTTTGCCGTCTGTTTGAAACTTTTGCATATTCGCCATGCCGGTTATTTCGAAAAAAAACGGTGGCACCTGTGGGCACCACCGTTAGATACAAACATTTCCGTTAAAGCTTTTGACGCGATTTTTAGTTTTCAACTGGGAACTGCAACAATATTCAGCTTGATCACGACTTCATCCCTGATGAGATTATCGGCTTTGCCCGGGTATTTGATATTAAAGTCGAATCGTTTGATGAAAAATTCTGCATTCACTTTCACTTCGGTCTCTGACACCTGAATTTCTGCAGGAAAGGAAATGCTTTTGGTCACCCCGTGCAGATTGAAGTTTCCGGTAATATTATATGCGTCATCTGCCTTTTCAATAAGCGTCGTCTTGAATGTGGTTGTTGGGTGATTGGGCACATCAAAGAAATCCGCATTTTTAAGATGCCCTGTCAATTTGTCACTGTCAGACCAGGTGGAATCCATATCGATCTCAACACTGGTTCCATTGGGTACCAGCTGGCCATCCTTCACCACGATGGTGGCAGTAAATGTTTCAAATCCACCTTCATGACTTCCCGTGACCTTGGACCCTTCAAAACCGATCTTGGAATCCGCAGTGGAGACAAATGCTTTCCCGTCTGCAGGAGCCGCGGATTCTTCCAAAGCTGATCTCACTTCAGCTTCATTGACATTATTGGCAGGGTTGTTACAGGCAGTGAAACACAGGGTAATGACTGCTGCAGTCGCAAGAAGGAATTGATTTTTGTAATTATTCATTGTCATGGAAAGTTTGAGATTAAGTTTGTTGTATACAAACCGAAAGACAAAAAAAACGGCCTGTGGTTACATGATTTCTTTGATACACATGAATGCATACAAAAATGAACCCTCGGCCATGCGGAATGAATGTTTGAATTAGAGGTCATGATTATGTAATGGTTAAGAAGATTTCACCTTAACATTTCTCAAAACCATGAAGACAACTCGCAGGAATTTTCTGAAATCCACATCCGTGGCTACGATCGCAGCACCCTTTATACTACCCTCTCACATCTGGTCCGCAGAGGTGAAACCGAATGATCGCATTAACATGGGCTTCATCGGAATGGGGAAGCAGAACCAGCATCTTTTGCGTCATTTCATGAATTTGCCGGGAACGCAGGCTGTGGCGGTCTGCGATGTGGATTCATCACGCCGCAAGGATGCACGTCAACGCGTGGAACGTCATTATGCCGATAAAAACCAGGACGGATCTTTCCGTGGATGCGAGGACTACATCGATTACCAGAAACTGTTGGAGCGTGATGATATTGATGCGGTCTGTATTGCAACCCCGGATCATTGGCATGCCCTGATGGCGACGGATGCGGCGAAAGCCAAGAAAGATATCTACTGCGAAAAACCTCTTTGCCAATCCATCAAGGAAGCCAGACGCATGGTCAATGCAGTGCGATACAACAAACGCATTTTTCAAACCGGCAGCATGCAGCGGTCATCGGAAGAATTTCGTGTCGCCTGCGAGCTGGTTCGAAATGGAATCATTGGCCCGATCTCCAGAGTAGAGGTTTCCGTCGGAGGCCCCGCCAAAGTTTGTGATCTCCCGGAGGAGGCTATGGAACCGGGTCTTGATTGGGATCGATGGCTGGGGCCTGCCCCCAAACGTGCATACAACGCTGCGCTGAGCCCGCGCGGCGTTCACAACCACTATCCTGCGTGGAGAAACTACCGCGAATATGGAGGCGGCGGTGTGACGGATTGGGGGGCACATCATTTTGACATAGCACAATGGGGCCTCGGCATGGACAACGAAGGACCACGACGTATTTATCCATCCAAAAACCCAGAATCAGGCAATGGCGTGCGCATGGTGTATCAAAGCGGCATTGAAATGCTCCATACCGAAGGCAATGGGGTCACATTCTTTGGCAAGGACGGCAAGGTCAACGTCAACCGGGGCAGGTTCAATTTCTGGCTTGGCGACAAGCAGATCGCGGACAATCGCAAACAATGCAGCCAGGTCACACAGGAATATCTCGCCGATGCCAAAGTTCGTCTGTACAAATCAAAAGATCATAAAAAAGACTTCCTTGATTGCATGCGCACTCGCACACGCCCCATAGCTGACGTCGAAATCGGTGCACGCACCGTGACTGTTTGTCACCTTGTTAATCTATCCTATTACCATAACGAGCCCATGCACTGGAATCCATTCCGTGAGCAGTTCGTGAATGGCAAAGGAAAGAAGGAGTGGCTGGACGTGGAGCATCGCGCGCCCTATAGCTTCGGCTGATTGAATACCAGAGGGTGGGCTCGATCATGCCGATATTTTCTCAACAATCAGTCACAGATAAAGGGGGATCATACCAATCCCTCTTTATCTGAAGGAAAACGGTTTCGTTTTACCAAATTGAACCCATTCGATCTCCATTTCGGCTGGGGTCAGCAGATTCGAATGCACGTAGATGCCATACCGTAATTGAATCGATTCACCCTTCTTGATAATACGGTCGCCGTCAAACGTCAGGCAAGCACCCATCCAACCGTCATTGCGGATGTGAAACACGGAAGGATGATTGGGGTTGTTTGGGTGATCCATGAGTGTAAGTCCTTCGACGACACCGCTGGCTATTTGACCTGAGTAATCAACCCAGCGTGCGGATTTCCAGAAAGTCTCCTCCTCATTGATTTGACCATTGGAATTGATGATGCGACCTCCTCCGTCGTTAACGCCGATTGATTTCGCCATGCGCACACCGATCATTCCAAAAGGAGTTTTTCGAATGGTCACTTCCGGGAGAACAGCCTCCAGTTTGAGATCGATGATCATCAGGTACTGGCCCTCCGGCCGAGCCTCGGCAACAATGCGCCGCCGTTCCTTGAAGACGACCTGATCCTCCGGATCCCTCCATAAGCTCGAGGAAACCACCCCTGCATGGATATCGGAATCTTCCAAAGAATCCACTTTTTGATGAACGATGCGACCTTTGTTTTCACCACGATCTCCCCAGAAATCGATCTCATTGATCATATGATGCGAGATCCAGACACTGTTGTGATGACTGTGACCGTGAGGATCATGTGGATGCCCCATGCGAGTGAGAGAAAACCCTGAAGGACCATTGACCGGATAAATGAATGGGCGACGCAATTCGTTTCCAAAGTGAAAGCGCAGCAACTCCGCGCCCTTGTTCTGGATGGAGACTTGATCATGCGGCAATGGA
This sequence comes from Verrucomicrobiota bacterium, assembly GCA_040264395.1. Taxonomy (GTDB): domain Bacteria; phylum Verrucomicrobiota; class Verrucomicrobiia; order Limisphaerales; family AAA164-E04; genus AAA164-E04. Next base: position 519 of record JBDQII010000419.1, on the reverse strand, counting down.
AGTGCCTGCATCTCGGGGATGGGTTTGGGACGATATCCGCTTGAGTCGGACGACTCAGCAATCAAAGTGGAATAGCCCGACAGACAGAAACTCAGGGCCAGGCATGAAACAACTTTGGACGAAGATGAACCAGCTCGAGTATCAAGCCTGAACAGGTTCCGGATTTTTTCGAATCTTGGCAGCCACATCACTGAACACTGTATAGACCAAGGGAACCACAAACAAAGTCAAAAAGGTACTCGTCAACATCCCCCCCACAATCACGATTCCCATGGGGCGACGACTCTCAGCACCCGCTCCAAAACCTATGGCAATGGGAAGAATCCCCGAAATCGTCGAGACAGCCGTCATCAGGATAGGCCGCAAACGTACGGCACCTGATTGAACCATGGCTTGGTGAGCATTCATGCCCTTCTCCTTCAATTGATTCGCGAACTCGACCAGCAGAATCCCGTTCTTGGTCACCAATCCAACCAGCAACACCATTCCAATTTGACTGAACAGATTGATGTTCATGGC
>JBDQII010000418.1:0-4156 GCA_040264395.1 Verrucomicrobiota bacterium | reverse complement strand
ATTCCAATAATCCTTACCATCGCGCCCGTGCGGTATGGGTCCTGGCTGATCTCGGTGATGCCGGGCTCAAGCAAGTGCGACGCCAGCTGCGCAGTGATGATGAGCAGATGAGAATTGTGGCTTACCGTGCACTGAGAAGGCAGGGTAAAGGTCTGATTCGTATGTCCAAGCGGATGGCTAAGGATTCTTCGCCTGCTGTGCGCCGTGAAGTAGCTCTGGCAATGCGTGATATTCCATTTGCTCGTTCCAAGGACGTCTTAGTTGCTGTTGCGAGAGGTTATGATGGATCAGATCGTTACTATCTTGAGGCGCTGGGCACAGGCGCTACAGGCAAAGAGAGCCAGCTATATGATGCTCTGGCAGCAGAGCTGGGAAGTCAGGACAGTGTGAGCTGGTCCCCGTCCTTTGCCAATATTGCTTGGAGATTGCATCCTGCACAATCTGCCGATGACTTTACCCAACGTGCATTGGCTGAAGGGCTCAGTGAAGGTGAGCGCAAAGCTGCGCTGGTCGCTCTTGCCTACGCTGGCACTGAAGATGCCGTGCATGGAATCGTTGAAGCTGCCTCCAAATCTACAGGCATGGTTCAGGCGCATGCGGTTTGGTGGTTACTCAACCGTAAAGGGAGTGTTTGGGCTGATTATAATCTGGATGCCGCCCTGAAGGAAAAAGGGATTTATGATCCGGAAACAGTGGAGGTTGTTGGGATGCAAGTGCCGCCATCTCCAGAGTCAAAGTTACCTCCCGTTGAAGATATCCTGAAACTCAAAGGGGATGCCGACAAGGGCAAGCTGCTGGCCACTGCTTGTTACATGTGTCACAAGATTGGAGAGAACGGCGTCGATTATGGGCCTGATATCACCGCTTTTGCGCGTGCCCAAACGTCCGAAGTTGTCCTGCGCTCGTTGATCGATCCTTCGGCTGAAATATCACACGGTTACAATGGATCCGTCGTGACGACCAAGGACAAGGTCGTTGTTCATGGTCGGGTGCTATCCAATTCCAACCCGGTGATCGTCCAGTCCCAGGGTGGGGTCATGCAGATGATTCCCAAGAACAAAGTGGAATCGGTCAAAGGACTTCGGCGTTCACTCATGTTGAGCGCGGAGCAATTAGGCATGGATGCGCAAGCATTGGCAGATGTGCTGGCATACTTGAACACACTCTAAGAATTTTTATCATTCAACTTTGGGGCGCCCGCCGTGGCGCCCCTTTTTCATTCAATCATCAAAAAGGTTTGAGATCTCGCTTCGGTGTTTTTTCACCAGAATTAAGATGGCCTTTTCATTTCCCGTCCCGCATTCATGTGCTAGGGTAAACATCTTTATGTCTATCTATGTTTAATTTGAATCGAGAATTTAACCATTACCTGCAAGGCATGGGTATTTTCCTTTGGAAATGCGTGTTTTTTTTCTCGTTCATGACGCTTCACGTCGATCTTGTTCATGCGCAGGAAAAAGACGCCGACGAAGCCACTGCAATCACTTCATTCAATGAGCTCTGGAATCCAGCACAAGAGGATGCAGATAAAGCGCGACTCATTCGTCTTGAGGGTCAAGTGCTTTATTACGATCCGTCATGGTCTATGCTCTGGCTTCACGATGGTGAACTGGGAGGATATATTGATTATGCAAGCGATGAATTGGATTTAAGAGCGGGTGATTACATAGAATTACTTGCGCGGACAGTACCCAATCAGATTTCTATAGATGCCACCGAGATCGAAATAACGGTGAAATCTCCCGGTACCTTACCTGAGGGAGCCCCTATCACGGAATCGCAGCTTCACGATAGCGTATTCAACAACCAAATGGTTCAACTGAAGGGATGGGTTCAGATAGTTGATCAGATAGATAACCATCTTGAATTACAAGTCATTGTTGGATCTGAACAGATTGAAGTGACCATCAGCCGGGAGGCGAATGAACCGTTTCCGCTGTTGGAGAAAACCTTGATTCAAATCGACGGCATATTCACTAATGTCGAACGTATTCAGGATGGACAAACGCCCTTAAAAATGTTCCTGAGCGGAATGAATCATCTGAAGATAATTCAAGGTTCCCTGGATTACTTATTTGATGCGGGTAGCGTCAGTATTTCTGAGCTTCTATCGGGTGCGGTACAGGGAAGAGTGGTTGTGGAAGGCCAGATCACGAGTCACGATCCTGGCAGTAGCCTGACCCTGAAGGATGTCACAGGAGAAATAACGGTTCCTATCTGGCAGTTTGGTGGCAAAGCCTTGAATTCGACCGTTCAATTGTCCGTGCGGGTGGATAAATCTGAAAACCGAATCCTATTCAAGGATTGTGTGTACCGTGACTACTTAGTGGATCAGGTTGGTTTGCAATCGCGCCCTTGGGAACAACCAGTCCTTCGCTTAGACGAAGTGAGCCAACTGTGCTCGAGTCAAAATAAGAGTCCTATATTGATGCGCGCGATCGGTGTCGTTACCGCTACAGATTATTCAGGTGCATCTGAACTTTTTTTTCTACAGGACAATACGAAAGGCATACAAATTGACGCCTCTGCGGGCAAAGGGCTTTTAACAGACGCCAGTTGGGTTGAGGTTCTTCTGGAGATCGAAGAAGGAAGCCACCTTCCGAAAATTCCGAAGCTCAAAACAATCCTTCGTAAATCACCTGGATTGTTTCCCGAACCTATCGCTGTTTCTTCCAGAACAATGGCACTTGGAACATTCCAAGATCAGTTTGTCGAGGTAATGGGTTTGGTGACACACTATACCCAGCTTGGAGATTCAGTGGCTGAATTACAAATTCAGGACAGCACTGGACTTGTAAAGTGCCTTGTCAATGAAGCCCCAGAAGCATTCAAGGCGATTTGGCTTGAGTCTCTTTGCAGAGTAAGGGGCGTATGTCGTCGCACAAGTGATGAACAGGGGAAAAACAATTCTCCGGAATTACTGGTGGTCGACTCCAGTCAGATTTACATTGTAAAGCCTCCTTCTGAATTTCCCTTCGCCTCAAATTTGTCCAGGATTAAAGACGTTCGGGATGGTTTGAAATTTGCGTTTGGACAACGAAGCGTGGTTCAGGGAATTGTTACTTATATTGCAAAATCTGGCGATTTCTATCTTGCGGACCCATCTGGTGCCATTCATGTAGCATTGAAGGGTGAAGATGCTCCAGAATTGGGAAGTTCATTGAAAGTCTCTGGATTTCCTGTCGCCAGAGGAAAACAAGTGGGGCTCGAATTTGCAGTGAAGGCACCGGGCGATGAAATGCTGCAAGGAATCATCAGACAGCCTCTCGAGCACTTCGAGCGGCTGCAAGAAGAGCTTATTGGCCTGCCCGTTCTTGTCAGTGGAAAGATAGCGAGTATTTTCAACAACAATAAAAAAGCAACGATACATCTGCTCGACAACGAAAATATTTTTTCTGTCAATGCTCCCGCGGAGTTAGGAAAATTAAAGCTGGGAGCCGAGATTTTAACTGAAGCCATTTATCTGGCCGCATACAACGAGACTGGTAATCTTACCGGCTATGACCTCAAGATAATAGACCCTCAAAAAGTTGAGGTCACGCGCGCACCTCCTCTTATCAATCGTCGCTTGCTGGTGACGATACTCTTCTTCATCGGAGTTCTCACCCTGGTGTTCTGGGTTTGGAACATGTTGCTGCATCGTAAAGTAAGATCTCAAGTGGATGAGATTGAGAATCGCCTACTGAAAGAAAAAACACTGGGGAATCGATTTGAGGGGCTAGTTGAGAGCGCACATGATTGCGTCTTTACCTGTTCAAGAGCAGGTAACATTCTAACTTTGAATCGTTTTGGTCAGGATTTACTTGGTTACACTGTTGAAGAAATCAAGACAATCCATCTGAAAGATATCCTAGGGAAGCACTCTGATGTATTGCTTGAAGAAATGGAAAGTTCCGATCAGTTATTGGCTGGTGGCAAATATGAAGAGGTTCAGGTGAAAAGACGTGACGGATCTACCTTCTGGTCGGAAATAGGTCTTAAGGCGTTGTTTGAGCCAAACATGAGTGATTCTGTTCTTGGTATTGTGCGCGATGTGAGCTGGCGAAAAAATGCGGAAAAGGAACTGCTGAAAGCCAAGGAAAAAGCTGAGGCGGCTGACAGAGCTAAAAGTCAGTTCCTTGCAAACATGAGCCATGAAATTAGAACGCCCATGAAT
>JBDQII010000417.1:0-4162 GCA_040264395.1 Verrucomicrobiota bacterium | reverse complement strand
CAGAGCAGCCAGAATTTTTCCATTTTCAAACTGTTCTATGATCTGAGATCGCCCCCCAAGGATACGAAAATCTGGCCTCAGGAAGGCAAATTTGGCGGGATGAGCTTTCTTCCATACGTTGAGCTTTTTGTGCCCAGCAGGTAAACCTATCAGGCTGACTAAAATCGGATGATCCGGATTCGCTTCAGCGAGTGAATCGAATGAAGACGTTTCAACAAGGAAACTAAGCGGTGTCGAACTATTGGGAGGGATATATACCGAGTTGGGATTTTGTTGATAATCGGCGCTGATCTCAGGATACACTTTTTTAATTTGAGTTCCTTCCGGAAAACCCGATTGCAACCCCGCAAAACCCGCTGCATCGTGATCCTTGATTCGGTCCGAGGCATCGGGTCGCAAGACAAAAGGATTGGAAATCACCAGAACATGCTCGCCGGGCTGTTCCTTTGAGATGAAGTCGGCCAGCATACGCAGACCGTTTTGCTTGGAATCAAGATGCTGTGCGTATTGACTTGGAGTACGAAAAATAAAATACAGGACAACGATTACCATCAGGCCAAAGATAGCAGCGATGGCTTGCGTTTTCTTTAGCTTCATGGGAAGTAAGGCTCTCGCACATCTTCACCATACTCGGCATCAAAGCCAAGTTCTTCAAGTCTGCCTTGTCGCATGCCCTCGGTGTGTCCGTCAAAGAACCAGCCATTGGCAGCGTTGTTGTGACGTGCATGAATTTCTTTCTCAACACTGAGGCGGAAAGTATGGAACTGTTCAGCACCTACCCCCATGCGCCCCTGACTTGTGGTATCTGCCATGTGAACGTAGTCGGAAGGTTGACGAATGTTGTCTACTTTCAGAATATTGTTAAATTCACCTGTGGTGAATTCTACAGGTGGATCAATCCTGATACCGTAAATCCGAAACCAGTTGGTGAAAAATTTAGGATCGTAGGATGGACATAAAAAAAGCTCTTCCGTGCCGAGGCTTTGATTGGTGAAGAGCACACCACCCCATGCGTAGGAAGGATTCAGAGGATCATGCAGCTGAAACTTACCGTCGAAATCCTCTGCGTACATGATGGTGGACAATCCCAACTGGCGTAAGTTATTGATGCACTTGATGGACTTGGCCTTCTCTTTGGCTTTTGACAAAGCGGGAAGAAGCATTCCTGCCAGAATGGCGATGATCGCTATAACCACCAGCAGTTCAATCAAGGTGAAACCCGGCTTTCGCGTGGCCAACCGAGAGTTGCGAGTGCTGTTTAGGGTGGATGGTTCAAACATAATTGGGTAAGGAAACATGAATTGTCAAAATTTGGCTGTCAATATTGTTTTTGGCATTCCAAGACGACAAGCAAGCTGCAGAACTGGGGCCGTCACCCACCGCATTTAGCACAAATCAGGCCAGATATCTACCATCTGAAAAATCACTTACTTGACGAATCCCATCAAACTGAGATACCTCCTTGTGCTCAATGTTGTTTAATTCCGACACATTTTTATGGTTTCTGCTGGCGTTCACACTTCTTTATTTTGTGACGAGACAAAACCTTTCACGCAGAAACTGGCTGATTCTTGTGGCTAGCTATTGTTTTTACGGCTGGTGGGATTGGCGCTTCCTGTTTCTCCTTCTCGGCTCCAGCCTGATTGATTTCTACGTGGGGCTGGCTCTAAAAAAGAACGCGGAAGCAAAAATTCAAAAACGACTGGTGACCCTGAGTCTGGGAGCCAATCTGGGTGCGCTGGGTGTTTTCAAGTATTTTGATTTCTTTTCAGAATCGCTGCAGACCATCTTGATCACGCTTGGAATGGAAGTCAGCACGCCCGTGCTGAATGTCATCCTTCCAGTGGGTATTTCATTTTACACATTTCAAAGCCTCAGCTACACGATCGATATTTATCGCAAAAAACTGGACCCTACAAATAATCTGACCGCATTCCTGGCTTACGTCGCATTTTTCCCTCAACTTGTGGCGGGTCCAATTGAACGAGCAAGCAACCTACTCCCCCAATTTCTGACAGCACGCAAGGTGACTCAGCAAAGCATGGAAATGGGTGGTTGGCTGATCATCTGGGGCCTGTTCAAAAAAGTCGTACTCGCAGACAATTTTGGAGCACTGTCCGACATGGTATACGAGGATCAAGGTGCAGAGGGTGCGATTGTCTATTTTGGCACCATCGCATTTGGCTTTCAGATCTATTGTGATTTCTCAGGCTATTCAGACGTCGCACGTGGTTTGGCCTACATGATGGGATTCAATCTCATGGTCAACTTCAACCTCCCCTACTTCGCAACGTCTCCGAGTGATTTTTGGAGACGCTGGCATATCAGCCTGTCAACCTGGTTTCGCGATTATCTATATATTCCACTGGGAGGCAATCGGGGCGGGAGCTCGGCCATGATGCGAAACCTTTTGATCACCATGCTGGTCGCGGGCCTGTGGCACGGGGCTGGCTGGAATTTCGTGCTGTGGGGTCTCTGGCATGGCATGATGCTTTGCCTGTTCCCCCTCATTCCAATTCCTCGACGCATGCAACCCTTGCTGGGTTGGTTCCTGACGATGATGATCGTTTTCTATGGATGGTTGCTTTTTCGTGCACAATCGATGGATCAAATCCTGGCATTGACATCATCTCTTTTTGCGTGGTCATTCCCAACATGGATGGGTAGTTATATCTTGAATCTGGCCGTGTTCATGTCTCCGCTGTTGGCCATGCAAATCTGGCAGCACCGAACAAATACTATTATCCCGATGCTGCCTCTCAACCGTATGATCAAGTCAGCCTTGATGGCGATCTGCGTGATCATGACAGCGGTATTCTGGAATGCCGAAGGAACGCCATTTATTTACTTTCAATTTTGACCTGAATCATGGCCAGGAACAGTCATACATACGATTTCGATTTCAAGTGGTTTGCGAGCCACTTGGGGCTGCTTTTGCTGCTCATTGCAATGGTTGCGGGCATGCTGCATGTGAGTGCCCCTTTTCTCCCGGCTCCACGAGCCACTTGGGACATGGACCGAACCATCATGGCAACAAAAGCTGATTTGGCCCTGAAAGATGAGGGGGCAGACATAGTGCTCATTGGAGATTCCTCCTGCCTGATGAACATCGACGCCTCTCAGCTTGGGGAACTGACAGGTAAAAAAGTAGTCAACCTGGGAACAGTCAGTTTTCTGGACATGAAGATCTTTTCAGAACTCCTGGACCGATATCTGAAAACACAGACAAAGATGCCTTCAGAAATCGTATTAATGGTTCACCCTGATTTTCTCAGACGATCATCACCATCCAGATCACATGTCAATTGGATCCATGACTACATGGCAGGAAAAGATCATGCTACCAATGGTAAATCATGGACTTCGGCAGAATATCTTTTCGGAGTTCATGTCATAAAAGGTCGACTCCTTGCCTGGTTGCCCCGTCCATTATCAGGCGCTTTTGGATCCTATTTTGGTTTTACCAGCAATTTGGAAACATACATGCGGGAACACCGGGGCTCAGCAGTCGACCCTCGAAGCATCAAAGCCTCTGACCTCAGAGGCAGCAAGGAATACCGGGTCTCTACAGCCAACCTGCGGAATGCAGAAGCATTCACGAACGTCATACCAGAAGATGTGCAACTCACGGTCGCCCTTTCCCCCACTCCCGCCAGTTTCGCAGATGAAGATCTTACCACCAAATTCGCATCCATACTTCAGGAATGGAAAACTGCCCTCAGTGCAGATGACATACTGGATTCGCTGCCCCTCGCATTGGAAGATGCTCAATTCGCAAATAAAACACACCTTACTCCTGAAGCATCTCAGGCCTATACCCTTGAGCTGAGCAGCCTGTTGAAGCCCTGACGATCGCCTCCAGCTATTGCATTCACACCATGAGAGGCTCATTTCATCCAAAAACCATTTCAAAAGGAATCCGGCCAATATTCTGACAGGCAATGTTAGATTAAAACATGATCGCGAACGAAAGCAGGTCGCAATTTCAAACCCTCTGTCATTACCTCAGGGGGTACCAAAACTGCTTGAAAATGTCTTGAGGATCAATATCTGAAGGCGCCCACTTTGACCACTCGGCTTGGAGGTGATCGCTCCATGTTACCTCAATCATCCTGCTTGAATAAGCAAACCCAGCGGTGCATAATGGGATTCATTACAGAGT
>JBDQII010000416.1:0-4177 GCA_040264395.1 Verrucomicrobiota bacterium | reverse complement strand
GGGCATAAGACTCCGTCCATCCATTTCATGAGTGTGTCCAATACCAGCCAGGTCCATGATCGTCGCAGTAATGTCGATATTACCAGAAAGGGCACTGGTCCTGCGCCCACGAAGCGACTCAGGGACGCGGGGGTCAAGAATCATCAAAGGCACACGTGCACCTTCCTCATAAGGTAAGACCTTGCTTCCGAGTCCATGGGAACCGTTGAAGAAACCATTATCCGAAGAATAGATAATAACGGTATTATCTGCAACTCCTTGATTTTCCAATGCTTGCATGATCATACCAACGGCAACATCAATGGCATAAATCTGCTGGTGATAAGTGCGGAGGGCTGATTGATAGCTTTCTTCTGTATGATAACCCCATTCTTCAAAGCGAGGATACTGACGTCCCATTTTACTTTGCGGCGCCAAATGACGTCCTGCCTCGCGGCCGTAGTTAGGTAATTTCCGGAAGTCCGTTTCACGATAAACGTGATCAAAGGCCGGGTCTGGTGTCGTCGGCCTATGCGGCGCCTTGAAAAAAAGTGTTAGACAAAACGGCTGATCTGCCTTCACCGATTCAGAAATAAAATCAACACCCGCCGCCCCGTATGCGCGTGTGCTGTGTGGATAGTTTTCGGCATATCGAGCCAGGTATTTGTTTTTGGCTGTTACGTAATGTGTCTGGCCCAATCCTCCGACCCAAAAATCAAAATCAGTAAGGGGTAAATGCTCATACTTGTTATCCGAGCCTCCTTTCCGAGGGTCTTCCACAATTGCAAACCCGAACTTGCCGCCAAAGGCCGTTCGATATCCCGACGATCGCAGGCGCTTTGGATAGGACTGTTCCCATATCGATTGTGCCATTGGCCCATGCATGAAATTACATCCCGTGCGATATTCAAGCAGCCCTGTCATGACATTGGCTCTACTGGCCATACAGATTGCGGTCGTATTGTAGTGCCGGTCAAATATCAATCCGGATTGCCCAATGCGATCGATGTTGGGCGTCTTGACATCGGGATTCCCGTAACAACCCAGAGTGTCGTAAGCCTGGTCATCAGCGAAAAGAAAAATAATGTTGGGCCGATCGTCGGCGCGAGTGATCAAGGAAACAAAGACTCCCATGATGCTGAGGACTCCCCAAAGAAAGATTATATTTCTGGTCATCGTAATCATAAGAAAAAAGGATGGTTTCAAGAGGGCGATAAGCCGAATTTTGTCTATCCTGATAAATCAGGAGAGAGGATCATTTATCTTAGCGGCCCTACCCGGAACCTTGATAGAGCGGGCAGCTCCGAGGTTCCCTATTTGGCCTTGCACCCGATGGGGTTTACCGTGCCTCGCGGATTACTCCTTGAGCGGTGGGCTCTTACCCCACCTTTTCACCCTTACCAAGCCGAAGCAAGGCGGTCTATTTTCTGCTGCACTGGCCGTCAATATGATTTTGCAAGCATACTGCCCGCGTGTACTACTGTTCAAAAACAATATTACGCGGCATCGCGCCCTGCGGAGTTCGGACTTTCCTCCCCCGGTTCATGACCGGAAGCGATCCCCTGCCCTCCTAAAACCATAGTAACCCTACAGACCCAACGGTGATGAAACAAGGAGCTTCGTGAAAAAAGGCGGTGCATCAAACAGAGTCAAACAGGAGAGACATGTGCCTGATGATGACACGCTTTACATCCATTTCCCCTGATTTTCGCCTATTTCAAGTGAGTATCGTCCCGCTCGTCTGCGCAGTTTGACATTTGCCTTGAAGGTAGCCGAAAGGTTATCTGAGTTCAAACTCTGCTTCATGGGGCCATTGGCAATCACTCGACCGGATTTAAGCATCAGGGCATGCGTATACATTGCGGTAATTTCTTCGACGTGATGGGTCACCAGAATAAAAGTAGGGGCATCTTTCTCCTGCCCCATTCGCTCAAGGAACTGAAGGAAATGTTCACGTGCTGCGGGATCCAATCCGGCACAGGGTTCATCCAGAATCAAGACTTCTGGTTTGGCCATCAGGGCCCGCCCTATCAATATTCTCTGCCGTTCTCCCTGAGATAAGATTGCCCAGGGACGGTTGGCCAGTTTTTGGCATTCGATTAAGCGCAGGATCTTTTTTGCTTCAATCACATCAGCCTGTTTGGGTTTTCCCCAAAGGTCGATCATTGCGTATTTCCCGGTGATCACAGCATGGAGAGCGGGTTCATCTTCGGCCATTAATTGTCGAAGTGATGAACTCACGATTCCCAGTTTCATTCGCAGTTGCCTCCAATCGCAGTTGCCATATTGCTCCCCAAGCAAGGTAATATCACCTCGGGTAGGCACAAAATAACCCAGGAGGGTGCTCAGCATTGTCGTTTTACCGGAACCATTCGACCCAAGCACAACCCAGTTTTCCCCCTTGCGAATCTGCCAGTGCACATTACTCAGAATACGTTTGCCGTTCCGTTGAACAAAAAGTGATTTTATGTTCAGCGGATCTATATCTTGCGTTGTTTGAGGCTGCTTTGTTTTGCCATTCTTTCCGACCGTGGTTAGTCTGCGGTTCATATCAATACTCCCTCAACAAGCTGATTAGTAACCCAGTTGCCATTCTTCGTTGAAGAAACCTGCCAGAGGTATTCCACCAGGCACTTCCGTATTGGGTCTTACATTTGTATCAATCACCGCATAATCCGGGAGACGTGGAACTTGCGTGGCGTTGCTGCCATAACCACGAAATGTGAATCCACTGTTCAACACAATGTACTTACCAGGATTCATCGGATTCGGAAAAACCATCACGGGAACGAATCTTTGATCATCGAATCGATGCTCACCAAAGATGATCTCATTGCCGCGCCATTGAATGGGTAGATAGGGCAGAATCTGCTTAATCAACAGATTGGTCTCAGGATTTCCAAAAAGAACCCAATGAGCATCCTTCCATTCTGAAATATTGAAATCGCCATCACTGATGCTCAGCGGTTCTCCACGGAACTGCTCTCTCCATTCTTTCTGAAGGCGGAACTGTTCTCGTGGTATCCAACGATCCGATTTACTCCGCCTCATGCGACCACTGGGCGTCACAATGACAAATCGATCCATGAAAGCATCATCAATAGGACCTTGCAAGCCGGGTCGTTTCTTGAGATTGACACCGGCGTTCCCTGGCTTGCCTGTGCGCCAGATATCCCCTTCTTTATGCAATGTGACATTCCAGGATTTGTCCGATAAAACTTTGGCACCTTCAAGAGATTGACCGTCAATCAAGATACCAGGAGTGTGACCAGCATCCAGAGGGCACTCACCCGCATCCATTACCAATGAAAGTGAAGTGACATTTTTTGTCTCGATGACCACGGTATGCGAATCCTTGATTTCCGCATTCACCACCGCTTTCTCCCAATGTTGATTCAATCCCTCCAGATGAACCCAGTGCATGTCAGGATATTTCAAAGTGTATGTCGTCATTCGAACCTTGGCGGGAACTTTTCTTTTTCCTGCATTGGCAACTAGATCCACACGATTCTCGATTTCCTTTTTGGAATCTGGATGATAGCGATGACCGGTGTCCGGGCCAATGATGTGTGCCAGTTTCATACCTTCATCTTGCAACGCAATTTCCATCATTCTTGCAGCTTGAATCTGTTTGTCCGCACCCCCACTGTAAGCGACGGTTGGCAAATGGAACAAATTGAGTGCGTATTCATCGGCATCATAAAGTCTCCAGAGTTTGGCCTCAAACCAATTGGGTTTCTTGTCTTTTTTCCAAAGCCCAAGGTAATCCGCAGATTCCGAAAAACCTGCCCCCGGTGCGGCCACTACCCATTGATCTGAATGATGAACCGCCAAATGCCAGCAACCTGCTCCCCCCATTGAAAAGCCCCTCATGGCTACCCGACTGGTATCGATCGAATACTGACGTTGCACATGCTCCTTGGCTTCCAGCACATCCACTTCGCCCCCGAATTTGAATGCATTGCAGAATCGACCATATGGGTGGAGGACAAAGGCATTCTGGGGAGCAAATTGGCCTTTCGATCGTTCACGCTGATCAATGAACTTTAATTCTGTTAATCGATTATCTCGACCATGCAGCCATATGTCCATTCGATGGGCGTCGGTGCCTGCCCTTTGATATTTTTCAGGAACAACCAAACCATAAGGCTGAATGGAATCATCCAATTTCGATCGGTAACCGCGAACAACCAAACCT
>JBDQII010000415.1:0-4185 GCA_040264395.1 Verrucomicrobiota bacterium | reverse complement strand
TCATGGGGGAAAAAGGATTCCTGACCATGAAGACCAAACGCGAAGGCATCCAACGCGATGAATTTGAATATGAAATCCCGTTAGCAGATGCACATCACATGCTCAGTCATTATTGTGATTCGAGTATCGTTAAGAAAATCCGACATTACGTTCGCTACCAAGGCATACTTTGGGAAATTGATTCATTTGAAGGCGAAAACAAAGGTCTCATCCTGGCCGAAGTGGAATTGGAAACAGTCGATCAACAAATCTCCCTGCCCGAATGGGTTACAAAGGAAGTTTCCGGCGACCCCCGCTACTTCAACGCCATGCTCGCCAAATATCCTTTCCAAGAATGGACGAGGTAAGACTTGGAAACTTAACAATCCTTAACTGCACTGCGCGCAATGAACTCACTTCGGCAATGAAAACCTGAAATAAACCGGTGATGTGCATAAATAGGATTAACCCGTTGCAAGTTGCTTTTTATGGGGAATATTTTTTTTGTGGGTAAAACATGATGTTTTGTATTATACGGTAATCTAATAAAGACATTCGCGTGAGGCATGAAGACCAGAGTCTTTCAACCACTAGGGAAACGAATGGCGAAAAAAAGATGTGCGTCGATACCATGACTCTTGTTGATATGTCCGATAATTTAATGAAAACTGTTATTGAGCAAAATTCTGGGAAAGCGATGCACACAAGCTGCTGTTTGGCTCGACAATTACTTGCTCACCGCCCTCCATTCCGAACAACCGAGGAAGTAAGGTAAAAATAGAAACGCAACCACTATCTTGAAAGAAATCACTGTTGATACGCTTCTTCCATATAGAAAGAAGCTTGAGGAGCACCCTGTATATAAGGCTGTCGAGTCTTCCAAAGATTTGAGGTGCTTCATGGAACACCACGTCTATTCGGTCTGGGATTTCATGTCGCTACTCAAATATCTTCAATCGGTTATTGCTCCGGCACAATACCCTTGGGTTCCAATGGGTGATGCAAGTGTCAGACGTTTCATCAATGAACTGGTCCTGGAAGAAGAATCAGATCAAACTCATGTTGAGGGAGAATTTTCCAGCCATTTTGAGCTGTATCAGCGATCCATGTTGGAAATTGGTGCTGACACTGATCCCATTGCTAGTTTTGTGAACAAAGCAGAAAATCAGGGTGTTGAGGTTGCTTTGAAACTACCATGTATACCCCCTCCGTCTGCTCGTTTTACCTCGGCGACTTTCCAACTGATAAAAGAAGGTAAGCCGCATAAAGTAGCAGCCGCCTTTGCTTTGGGCAGAGAGCACATCATACCCTGCATGTTTCGCTCGATTCTCCACGAAACCGGCGTCTCAGACAGGCAGGCACCCATATTTCATTTCTATCTCAACAGGCATGTCGATCTCGATGAGGGTTCGCACGCGCCTTTGTCACTCAGATTGCTTAACGGGTTGTGCGATCATGATGAAACGAAAGTAAGAGAAGCCATTGACGCCGCAAAACTGGCAATTTCCGCGAGGCTTGAGTTGTGGGATGGCGTGTTGGAGTCAATCAACAAGCCTGAGCAAACACTCGCTGTAAGCTCATTTGCAAGCTGAGTTCAGGGCTGGCATAGATAAAAAACTAGCCTGCCCTTGCATGGAACGTCGCTTCGAGCCGTTTGCGCTCAAAGGCCCACCGGAGTCAATCAATGCGAATCCAGAACTCTCATTCTGGGAAGACGAGTGTTGCCCGGCGAATCATCAAAGCCGTGTGCCAGCCTCTTTGTAACTCCAAATTCCTTTGCTAATCCTTGGGTTTTGGGGTTTATTGAGTGCATGTCTGCAAAGGAACCCATCATTCTGCTGGAGAAGGTTTCCAAGCGTTATGGATCATCCAATTCCAAAAGTACGACCAACGTCCTGACGGAAGTAGATCTTGAGGTCTATGAAGGTGAATCCATGGCTATCATTGGTCCCTCCGGCTCAGGAAAGAGCACGCTACTCAACATCATGGGTGCGCTGGACACCGCCTCCGATGGGTCTGTTTGCATCGCGGGTAGACATCTGAATGAAGCAGGTGAACATGAATTGGCGGAATTCCGTCGGCGCACGGTGGGGTTTATCTTTCAGGCACATCATCTCCTCCCCCAGCTTTCTGTTATGGAAAATGTGCTTGTTCCACTACTGGCAGAACCACAGCCCAAAGGCATGCTGGAGGCTGAGGAGCGCGGGCGTGTGCTACTGAAACGTGTTGGACTTGACCACCGCCTTGATCACAAACCAGGACAACTTTCCGGCGGAGAGAAACAGCGTGTTGCATTCGTGCGCGCCCTCATATGCAAGCCTCGCATACTTCTCGCCGATGAACCTACAGGGGCACTAGATCGCAAGTCATCTGAGAATCTTGCTCAGTTGTTAATGGAACTCAATCACGAGGAAGGCCTTACCTTGATGACTGTCACTCATTCAATGGAGCTGGCCCGCCTAACTGGCACTGTCCTGGAACTTGAAGACGGACATTTACAGACAAACAGAGCGTCATGACGGCCTGGAGATTCCTCATTCAAAGTCTGCGTTATTATGCTCGATCCCATGCAGGTGCGTTCCTGGGTGCAACAGTCGCTTCCGCAGTTTTGATTGGAGCCCTTGTCGTTGGGGATTCAGTGAAAGGCAGCCTGTTTGAATTGGCCATGTCTCGACTAGGGCGCATTGATACCGTCATCACGGGTAATGATCGGTTGTTTCGTGATAAACTCGCCAACGAAATGCAGGGAGAGGTTTTTGATGATGTAGTACCTGCCATCCAACTCCCCGCTGTCGCCTCCGCATCCGGCGGATCGACACGTGCCAATCAAACTCAGATCATTGGCGTGACAAGCAAATTCTGGAACCTGGGACTCAAAGCAAATCCAAACGTCCACCCGGGAGCTGATGAGGCAACCCTGAGTCAGGCACTTGCCAGGCAGTTACAAGTCAGTCAGGGAGACCCGCTCATCCTGCGTATCCAAAAGCCTTCACGCATTTCACCAGACGCTCCGCTGGCTCCCGATGAAAATAGCTCCGTAGCCCTGCGGCTTAAAGTGGCGCATGTCGTCGAGGATACATCGATGGGCAGATTCAGCCTCAAAGCCAGCCAACTACCTGCTCTAAATGCATTCGTTGACCTGAAGTTCCTTCAGTCAGAGCTGGAAATCCCAGGTAAAGCCAATCTCCTGCTGTGCGCTCAAGCGGCAGATACGTCAGCCCCCGCTTCGGATGGATCCACTGCTCTGGAAATATTGAATAAACAATGGACCATGGAGGACAGTCAGCTCGAATGGATTGACCTGAGTAAAAAAGACGGCCGAGGACTTGAATTGAGAACCGAGCGCGTCTTCATATATCATTATTCAGCAGAAGCAGCTGGGAAAACAGGGAAGGAATCGACTGGGCTTTTGACCTATTTTGTCAATGCGATCACGAAAGACGATCGAATGACTCCCTACTCAATGGTCACCGCGATTGAAGCGCCGTATGTACCGGAAGATCTCCAGGAGAGTGAAATCATCCTCAATCAGTGGCTAGCTGACGATCTGAATGCCAAGCCGGGTGACTCGGTGGAGATGACCTATTTCGAAGTCGGACTGGGGCGCGATCTCAAAGAGGCCAGGGAAGCGTTTACAGTGAGGGCGATTGTCCCAATGGAAGCCCCTTACAATGACCCGGATCTGATGCCTGATTTCCCTGGACTCAAGGAAGCGGATAATTGCCGGGATTGGGATACCGGTTTCCCTATTGATCTGGATCTGATTCGCGACCAGGACAACGCCTACTGGGAAACACACAAAGGCACGCCCAAGGCGTTTATTTCCCTCAGCAAAGGAAGAGAAATCTGGGAGAACAGATTCGGGGCTCTGACGGCTGTAAGATATCCAGAAATCACAACTTCCACTCAAAAGGAGGCACTCGAATCAGCGATCCTGAGAAACCTGAAACCATCCACGCTCGGGATCATGAGCATTCCAGTGAAAATGCAGGCATGGAATTCGGTGCTTCAGTCCCAGGATTTCGGGGGACTATTCATTGGGTTTAGTTTCTTTCTTATCATCGCAGCTTTGATTTTAATGAATCTCCTTTTTCAATTTGTTGTGGAGCAACGCACTCAGGAGTCGGGCATATTACTGGCGATAGGCATGACCCCAAAACGCTTGAAACAGTTTTTACTGCGAGAAGGAATGCTCATCAGCTTGCT
>JBDQII010000414.1:0-4207 GCA_040264395.1 Verrucomicrobiota bacterium | reverse complement strand
TCCGGCCGCAATCCAGCCAATGGTGCCAAACACCCTGATAAGGGGAAATTCCTTGTCCGGGTTGGTCATATTTTTCATGGCGAGGGTATTGGACAAAGCAAGCGTTGGATAGAAAGTAAGCATGTAGCCGAAAAACACCCAGTTGATCATGCTAGGCGAAGGGGAGTCAGACTTCATCAAGGTAGTCGCAGCCAGCATGATGATCCCACCGGCAAAATGCATCACTCCCATTACCCTCTGTGCGGCAAAAAACCTGTCCGCAATCATGCCTACAAAGAACGGTGAGATAATACCCGCAAGCGGTCCCACTGAATAGGTCCACCCAAAATCTTTGGCACCAAATCCGATAGTGCCCAGATAGTTAGGTGCTGTAACATACCATGCTCCCCAAACAAAAAATTGGAGGAACATCATGACCGATAATTGAATCCTAACGATTGATTTCATTGCAAATATTTACTATTGAATGGATTACCTGTATTAAACATTTAGCAATCGATCCAAATGACTCGACTCGACATGATTGTCTGGATGATTACAAACGAGAATTAGGTTGGAAACTATCTGATAACCAAAGGCAGAATCAAGCTCATTGATCAGTGGATGCACAAACATGATCTAAAAATGCTTCCACGGCCGCGAGCTCAGGCAGCGCGCTTCGGTTCCCTGATTTTTGACATTTCAAAGCAGAAACAGCCGTTGCAAAACGAAGTTTTACCCGAGGAGCCCAGCCAGCAAGTGTCCCATGAATCATCGCACCATTGAAGACATCACCCGCTCCATTCGTATCAGTGGCCACAACAGGAAAGGCAGGTTGATGCAAGCTTGCCTCTTTGCAAAAGTGCCATGCTCCTCTGGCACCCTGCGTGATGGTTACTTCCAAGGGCCCAAGTGAGAGCAACTTTTCCGCACAAGCAATCAGGGATTGGCCTGGAAACAACTGATTCAGCAATCCCTCGGGAAGATTCAGATAATCCACCTCGGAAACCAGATCTTCCCACGATGGCTTGGGCGAACCCAAATCCAAAAATACTTTTCCGTTCTGCAATTTAGCTTGCTTTGCCGCTTTAATTGCTGCCGACCCTGACCAGCCATCCAGGTGAATGGCGTCTGCTTTCGTGATACTTTCAAGATGAAGCGCTTCAGGATCTATGACGGAATCTCCTCGGTAGCAGGCGATCGTCCGTCGGCCAGTCGTTCGCTCTATCCAGACATGGGCAAAACCACTCTTTCTGCCAGGCTTTGCACCAGAACCCGCCAAATGAATCCTGCTTTCCCGAAGATCCTTCTCTATCATTTCACCGCAGGCATCCTGTCCCCAAGTTCCCTGAAAGAAGGTAGAATGCCCCCATTTTGAAAGAAGAGCCAAAGCTGTTGGAACTGGACCGCCTACCTGAAATCTATCCTCAATGATTTCACATTTAGTATCCGCATCCGGGAATTGATTCAGATAAACCTGATGATCCACCACAATAGTTCCCAACCCAAATATTGAGAATTTCTGGCTCGTTGTGCTCATCGAAATATCTGACAAGACAGTCTAACGATTGAATGAAGCGTATCGATCGAAGACTCTTATCGAAAACACTCCAGTTTTTATTCACTGACTATACGAATGGAATGAACCACCGGCTGGAAAGCATCCCGGATAGCACTGACGAGTGGTTCGCGCGTTTTTTCAGTCAACGCGGCGGCCATCTCTTTGTCAGCCCTTCCTTCAGGCCCATGGAAAATCTGCTTTATCTGGCGTGTTTCATAAGCCTGCTTGGTCGCGACCGCCTGATCTACTTTTCTGAACGCTTCTGAAAAAGGATTCTCTGGGAAATCTGCAGCAAGATTGACTCCCCGACTCAGTGCCTCACTGGAGTAGACTTTTTCAAATGCCCCCCAGTAAACCCGATACCTGGCAGCAGAAGGATTTTTTATTTTGAGGGTCAGTCGATTCAATTCTTCCATGAAAGGCACCCACTCCATACCAGATCGCATACTGGAATCATCCCCCAATGGCCCGGTCGCACAAAAAGGATACTGACGACTTGAAAGAGTCAGCCGCCCATCATTGTATCCTTGAACTTCGTGCCCCCCCATCGTCGATGCAGACTTATTTTCAAGATCTATCGTGATTTGCCCCAGAAAACCATCCAGGCCAAATGCGTTCAAAAACGAATATGCCATCACCAATTGGCCCGCCCAGTCAGGGTGAACACCATCTTTTCCAGTGATCATGTAACTGGCCCCGTACTTTTGCTGGGCAGCATGCCCTTGGATCAGCATCGGTAAGAAGACATCTGCAAAAGTCACATTTTCTTCGCGAGCCAGCTGAACATCAATATTTCTCAATTCAAGAAGGCCAAGGTTAAGATCCTGCACATTTCCTGCAGCTGTTTGAACCCAGGAAGGCATTTTACCTACCGTACCCGCAGAGCCCTGAACAACTCTAACTCCATGTGTTTTAAAGGCCTGAATGATGGCCCGTGAACTTTGCGAATAGACATCTCCGATTTCAGCGGTGAATGGCTGATACCGGTGATCATTCATTCCATAGCAGGTCGTGGCAATAGTAGGACGAAACCGTAAGACATCATTGGTCATTCTCGATAAAAAACCGGGCGCACGTTCACCACTCCAACCAAACTGCCTGACAGAAACTCGCAAATCAGGCACGCATACCGTCAAGTAGGTTTCAATGATACGTGAATACATCCTCTGCTCCGTAATGGAGTCACCACATATGGCCAGCCGATCCCCTTCTCGCAGAATGAGCTCCTGATTCGGAACCGAAAGATGAGGCCTAAAAGGCTCGAAAAAAGCCCCCTCAGGCAAAGGAATCAGAGCTTGAGATTGAATGCCCAAAGCAGCCGAGCAGGCAATCAGTACCGGTGCGATGCGGTGAAAAAGATTCATATGATAACAAATCGAGTTTAACTTTAGTCAAACGATCAATACGTCTTTATGGTGTGAAGGACTATGCCTTTTTACCTTTGGTATCTTTTTCTTCAGCTTCCTTGCCATCAGCCTTCTTATCTTCAGATTTTGCGGCTTCTGGATTTCTCTTGGCCATGATGTCTTTGACAATCTGAGCCGTCACTTCAGGTTTTTCAGCCATCGCGGTTCGAGCAGCCTCTTTACCTTGACCAATCAATTCACCATTGTATTGGATCCAGGCACCACGCTTCTGAACTACGCCATATGACAGCGCGACGTCCAGAATACTGCTCTCTTTGTTGATACCCTGATTGTACATGATATCGAATTCCGCTTCAGCAAAAGGGGGAGCAACTTTATTTTTAACGATCTTGACTTTGACGTGGTTACCTATGGCGCTTCCAGTCGCATCTTTCAGAGTTTCCTTGCGTCGAATATCAATCCTTACACTGGCATAAAACTTCAAAGCCTTGCCACCTGGTGTTGTTTCTGGACTCCCAAACATGACCCCCACCTTTTCGCGTAATTGATTGGTGAAAAGGCAAGTTGTCTTGGCCTTGTTGAGCACCGAGGTCAGTTTTCTGAGGGCTTGACTCATCAGCCTTGCTTGCATCCCCATCGTTGCCATCCCCATGTCACCTTCAAGTTCAGCTTTTGGCACAAGAGCAGCAACGGAATCCACCACGATCACATCCAGAGCGTTGGATCGGGCAAGGGTTTCGCAAATCGTCAATGCCTCTTCTCCACTGTCTGGCTGAGAAACAAGTAAATCGTCCAGATTAACACCCAGTTTGCGGGCATACCCCGGATCAAGAGCATGTTCAGCATCAATAAAGGCGGCGGTCCCTCCGACTTTTTGGGCATTGGCAATCACATGCAGCATGACGGTGGTTTTGCCCGAGGACTCGGGACCGTATATTTCAACGATACGACCCCGAGGCAAACCGCCGACTCCAAGCGCAAGGTCCATCGACAAGGCCCCGGTTGGAATAACGTCGATTTTCTTTTGCGAAGGTGCGTTACCAAGGCGCATGATACTTCCATCACCAAAAGTTTTGGTAATGGATTGAATCGCAGTATCGAGATTGCGCTCTTTGTCAGCTTCGCTTGAACCAGCGCCAGCAAAGTTGGGCTGTTTTGATCTGGAGGATGCTTTGGTTGCCATGTTTGTGTTTGATTTTAAAAGTGAATAATGCGCGACGATTGGGGATGCAAGCAAGGCTGATGAGTCAAGCCCTCAGAAAACTGACCTCGGTGCTCAACAAGGCCAAGACAACTTGCC
>JBDQII010000413.1:0-4216 GCA_040264395.1 Verrucomicrobiota bacterium | reverse complement strand
TCCTTCACATCTGAGACATACTCACCAAAGGCAGCAATCCGCTCCTGCTGAAGCCTTCGATTTTCTTCAAGGAAATTCCGATATGCTTTTGCATGCCGAGGCAGTCGCTCATCGTAATCGCCAAGAATGTCATCAGAGAATAGGAACTGCGTATCGCATCCACCACCCGACCCGAGGGACATCAGAATCAAGGGGGTTTGGGAGCTCAACCAGGAAGCAAAGTTGTGCGGGACACACTCCAATTCGGCGGCATAAGCACCCGCACTCTCCAATTCTTTCATGCTCTGATAAAGCCCCTGTGCCTCTTCCGCAGATTTACCGATGGCGCGATACCCTGTCCAGGTCACATGCCGAGGAATCATTCCAAGATGCCCAACTACAGGAATGCGCTCACGTGCCATGGCTTCGATGATAAAAGGGCTAGCGGAACAGTAAACCGAACTTGCTCCCATTTCCAACGCCTTGAAACCAACTCGAATGCCTTCTTCAGGAGTCGCCATACCATGAGGGGTCGCCCCGGATAAAAAGCTATTCGGAGCTGCCTCGACTAGACTTGGAAATCGCTGCTGCGCTGCTGGCGAATCAAAACTACAGCTCATCAAATCGACTCCCGCCTGCTCTGCAGCAGTTGCCTCTTCCGGTGACTTGACATGGATATGTGTTAGACAGCGCTTACCTTTCAATAACTGAAGATCACGCACGGTATACTTTTTTCTCGGTCGAAGCATGCGAGAAAGATTGCAAAATCCAACCAGGCAATCAATCCCATTTGGAAAACTTAATCAATGCGCGGAAGCCCACATTTGGAAGTCTGGATTCCACATGGATAACCTCAGAATCCATGGCCAACTGAGGAAGCATTGAGATACTGCCCTATGTTCAATGAAGACCATCTCGTTTAAAAAAACGTCAGTGAAGCCTTTTGATAGAAGGTGGTCCTATGAGCTCATTCAGAGGAATTTCAGGAGGCATGAGCGTGGCCGGCGAAGTACTGCTCAACCGAAAAAAAGAAAGCGCCTGATTGAGGAAGTCATGCTCGTTCGCGCCAACAAACGCGAGAAGCAATGCGTCAAAATCGCCAGGATAAGGCTGCAGCCCCATGCCACGAAAAGAGTCAACCAAGGCCACTTGCCAGCTACTGCGGATCGCCATGTAGCAAGCGAGTGGAATGAACGGATCAAAGGATAAAGGAGGGGTTGTCCAGGTGTCCCAGTCTTTCATATGCTCAAAGTCGAGCGAAGGATTACTCTTGACCATGTCCAATACATGCTTGATGCGGCTGCGGAGTCCATCACGTCCGTTTTCCGTACCGAGCAAAAAGGGCAACACTGCTGCAGCACCCTCGCCGAACCATGGCGGACAGTAATCAGGCTCGGATACAGTCCCTCCAGAGTTCCTGGATTGATAGTTATTCATCATCTGATGCCACATCATGACATGGTGATACTCATGAATGACAGATGAAGTCAGCCGGTCACGAAGACAGCCCTCGGGTCGAGGGCAATACTCATCATCTGGAATGCGTGACATGTGCAGGGGAACTCTCCATCCATCATCATTGATATGCATGCCCGAAATACCCGTGAAACCGTCTTTGGTCATGTTCGCGTCCCCCCCAATGATTCTCGCCTGAGCTACGATGCTATCATCGTCTGCATCATAACCGTGGTAATCGATAAGGAAATAATAATGCTCATAGGCACCGATCAGTGGGAAAAGTTTCTTCCTCAGCAGTTGATTTGTATCCGTCTTCCAACCATCCCAATCCCAATCGGCATCACGACCCCTGTAATTGCTGGGCAAGGCTTGAGCAAAGTGAATGTGGATCGGCGCGGTGGCCTTAACTTTATTGTAACCAATTTCCCATAAGAGCTTCGTTTGCGGATCTAAGCTACTTGCCCCAAGTTCTTCAAATTCATTTTCATCGCTAACCAATGATCCCACTGGCAGAAACATGGACGATGATATTCCAAATATGAGGACTGCCTTTTTCAAAAATCTTTTTGCGGGCAGCCTACCGCTGATGAATCGAATAATGGCGGAAAATTGTCGGGTTTGCTCGATGTATGTTTTCATATTTGGGCATGGTCAGGGAGCTCCGCAGAATAGGGATCTTTGATTAATGTGACTATTCTATTCGACGCGTTATGCGCACTCTTCCCATTCTCTCAGACTCACTACTCTAGTCGATAGGTTTTATTGAACTCCACCGAAGATCAAGATTCACTTCGACTTGAACCCATGCCTGTAAAGTTTACAATGTCATCCGAATGAGCGATACCACTACACCACGTGATCCGTTTGCAGAGGCACGACGAAAAGATGGCGTTCTAAAATGTCCTTTCCAGGGTGAATCCGTGCCCATGATTCTGCGCCATGCCGATGTGCGTCAGGCAGCAAAAGATTGGAAAACATTCAGTTCCGACGCCCCCTTTCGAGTACCTATCCCTTCGGAGGAAGACGTACGCACCATGAGGCAATTACCGATCGAGACTAATCCACCAGAACACACTGAGTATAGAAATATTGTAGAGCCTTTTTTCCAGCGCTCTAAAACGCCTGAGGTCGCTGGTAAAGTTGAATCATTGATCAAAGAAAAACTCGACGACGCCACGGAGAGAGAATCCATTGAAATCGTGAACGAATTCGCACTCCCCATTCAATCACGCGCCCTCACCTACTTGTTGAACGTGCCTGAATCAGAAGCAGACACATGGATCAATTGGGGCATACACGTTTTCAAAGTGGACGGTGCTCTGGCCAAGAAAGGAACCGCGCTCGAAGATTATTTACACGCACAATTGGATCGTGCCGCTTCAGACCCCGGTGAGGATTTTTTCAGTGCTCTGACACAGGCCAAGTTTCGTGGCCGGTCGCTGACAAGAGAGGAAATGATGGGGTTTGCTAACCTGACATTCGCTGGCGGAAGAGATACCATTATCCACAGCATAGCCTCCATCGTAGCATACATAGCTGAAAACCCTGATACTCTGGATTACCTGCGCGAAGATTCAAAACGCATCATTCATGCCAGTGAGGAGTTTTTTCGTGTATTCATGCCGTTGACTCACATAGGGCGAGTCTGCCCTGTTGAGACCCATGTTCAAGGAGCAAAGGTAACCCCATATGGCCGAGTGTCGCTGGGGTGGGCATCAGCTAATTTCGATGAAAACGTTTTTGAAAGGCCAGAAGAAATTCGACTCGACCGTAAGCCGAACCCACATATCTCTTTTGGCTTTGGGACTCACCTTTGTCTTGGAGCACCGCATGCTCGGTTAATTGTACGTAGTTTATTGAAGGCAATGACTAACCGAATTTCAGCGGTTACCGTTCTGAGCAGCACGCAGCACGTAGAGAAAGAGGAAAAATACCAGCGACCCAATGGATATGATTCTCTCAAAGTAAAATTATCAACTCGGAGATGATCTTGGGATTTTTCATCCATGAGGGATGACTCAGCCAGAACACACCTCTCACCAGTAGATCCAGCAGCAAAATGAATCGCTGAGCATTCTTGGCTTAAGCAGCCCAGGAGCCTCATGCGTCTCCCTGCCCAGAGTGCCCATTTAAAAAACAAAAAAACTGCCACTAAAATGAAAGCCCTTCGATCCGGCGAGGCGAACTTGATGAGAGCTTTTTATCAGATGCAGGTCAGCACAACAAGCAACCCTGATTTTATGGGTTATCAATAAAGCACAGAGATAATTAACTTGGCTTGATTATACATGTGCCAGTTAAATGAAGATAATGTTAAGATGTTTGGCTCTTCTTGGGGTTTTGATTTTTACCGCTGCACGTGCAGATGCACCTTTTATTGGGGATGCACATATCAATCAAAGCGGGGCGCTTGTCTTTTCAGTGGAATATCAAACAATCTCTGAGAATCCAGAGTTTCAGATCCTCACTTCCTCATCCGTCTCTGCCCCCGGAGAATCATGGATTAAAATTCCTGCTACCACCATGCCTGCAGCAGGCAACTCAAAGTGGATAATCAAACTTTTGCTTCCCGCAGCCGATATGGCGTTTTATCGGGTCGAAGTGACAGACGGTATTATCTCAACGATGAATTCAGGGGTGATAATTTCTGAAATTTGCTCTGCCAATACGAGTCTTCTGGAGGATATGGATGGTGATTTTTCAGATTGGATCGAACTTTATAATTCAGGAGATGAAAACGTTTCTCTCCAAGGTTGGTCACTATCGGATAGTGTCGATG
>JBDQII010000412.1:0-4221 GCA_040264395.1 Verrucomicrobiota bacterium | reverse complement strand
GAACCTAACGCAGGGTCTGCTCCAAGTCGACTGCCGGTGTTCATATGGAAAAGCGCTTCCGGATGGTTGAGGGATTCCGCCTGGCAACCACGGTAGTTACATAATTCATCCGCGACTTCTGGATCTGCCAGATGAACCCACTGATCGCACATATCTAAACCTGATTGTCCAACCTTGCGAAAACCAAAAGGACTGCCTACAAAAAATTTGAATCCAGTTGCCAGACCTGCAGTCAGTTTGGACTCGGTTTTGTGTCGTTCAGTGAGTTTCGGTTTTGGATCAAAGGTGTCCATATGACCAGGGCCGCCCTCCATAAACAGCATGATGCATGCTTTGGCTTTGCCTGGAAGCATGGGTTGCTTGGGGGCAAGGGAGCCTGGCTTTGGAAGATTTTCTTTGGCCAACAGATCACTAAGGGCGAGGGAGCCAAGACTCGAACCCAAACCATACAAGAACTCTCTTCTTGAGCTGGCCGTTGAGATGGGACGTGAACATGAAGGTGATTTCATAATTGTTCAGTAGAGGTAAACAAATTCATTGGAGTTCAGCAGTAACAGGCACATGTCGGCGAGTGCCCGGGTTTCAGGCGAAGCGTCTGCCGGTTTGGTATCTGGCTGATAGGACGCAAAAGCTGGTAGGATTTCTTCGTAATCAAACGGTTGGCCTGAAAATTCTTCCACAAGTGAGCGCGTGATTTTTGATGGATAATTGACGGGCTCTGGGTTGATGTCTGCATGATAGGATTGCATGCGCTTTACGTATCCCGTCAATCGGGTCAGTTCATCTGCATCAGGTTGGCGACCTAGTGTCAATTGGAAGGCTCGTTCAACTTGAGCTTCTGTTGAGGTTGCTTCCTTTTCCAAACGTAGTGCAAAAGCCAATGAACGATCGGTCATGAGATCACTGTTTAATAACGTGAATGCCTGTGGAGAAACTGCGGCGTTATTGCGTGCTTCGCATGAATCATTTGGATTGGGTTGATTGAAAATTTCCAGGAATGGATCAGCAAGGCCTCGCACTCGATAGGCATAGATAGTTCGGCGATTGCGGCTTTGTGGGGTAGGGGATGGTTGATAGGCTGGTGCCAGTGAGAACTGAATCATCCTAGGCGCCAATGCGACTTCCATGTTCATTTCAGGCATCACGGGTAAACCTCCTCGCGTTAGGTTCAATTCTCCTGTTATACGCAAAATGCCATCTCGTAATTCTTCGGCAGTGAGGCGCCGCGGCGGGTAGTAAGCAATGAGATCGTTGTTGGGATCTTTTTCGCGAAGCTTATTGATGTCAGGGTGTGAACCCGCCTGACGATAAGCTTTTGAGGTCATGATGAGGCGGTGCAGTCTTTTCAATTGCCAACCGTTTTCAACAAAATCAGCCGTTAACCAATCAAGTAATTGCGGGTGAGTTGGCTTGGCTCCCTTAACTCCAAAATTATTCGGATTACCAGCCAGTGGCTTATTGAAATGATGTTGCCAAATTCGATTGACGATGGCTCGAGTGGTGAGTGAGTTGCGTGGATCGGTAATCCACTTGGCGACACCGAGTCGGCGTCCTTCTAATTGATAGGTCGTGACAAAAGGGTCATCTGACGGGGCATTGCTTACCGTAACGCCAATGGCACTTAAAACACCGGGTCGAACAGGTTCTCCGGGAGCAGTCAACGATCCTCCATCTAGTATGGTGCCGTGAGGCTTCCAGTCGGTGCGAAGTTTTTTACTCATGCGTAACTTGCGGGCACCATTCCAAGCAAGTTTTCCATCGGCAGCATTGTAAACACTCTGAGCCATGGATTCGTAGCGTTCGAGCCGCCGTTTCCAGATCCATTCATCTTGTTCACGCACTTTCAATTGACCTTGATCCACATGATTCAGACCAACAGCTCTTGGCGGTTTTTCTTCGTCGGGATGATCTTTGCGATCGCTTTCAGTGACGTAAGGCTTGCCGCGTTCCTTATACCAAGCACGCGCTGAGTTTTCCTGTTTTTCTTTCAACTTGTTTTTTTCGGCAGTGGCAAAAGCCAACATGGTTTCCACATGTTTTCTGCCTTCCGCTAGTCCGTTCAGGTTTTCTTCAGGCAGAAATGGCACTGAACGCTCAGCCATTTGAGTGCCAGCAAAGGCACTATAGAGTCGGTAGTAATCACGTGTGGGAATCGGGTCAAATTTATGGTCATGACATTTAACGCAACGCATGGTGGTCGCCAGAAATGTCTGCCCTACCGCATTGACGACATCATCAAGATACATTTGCCGAGCCTCGGGTGCTTTGACCATTGCGTTGTCCCAAGGTCCCATTCGGAGAAAGCCGGTAGCCACAATCCATTCGGCTTCCTGTTGGTTGTAATTACCCTCCAGTCTTATTTTGTGAACTTCTTCCTCGTTTAAATTCAGACGGCTTCGAACGGAAGCGTCCGCTAATTCGTCTCCTGCGATTTGTTCGACAATGAATTGATCGTAGGGCTTGTCTTCATTGAAGGAGCGTATGACATAATCTCGATAACGCCATGCGTTGGAACGTTCATAGTCGTTTGACATTCCACCTGTGTCGGCATACCGAGCCACATCGAGCCAATGTTGTGCCCACCGTTCACCATAATGGGGACTGGCTAGCAGTGCATCAATTAATGCTTCTGTGGCTTTGGTTTTGTTACTCGATTCTTTAAAAAGGAAGGTCCAGCGCTTGAATTCTTCCGCTGTGGGTGGCAGGCCAATGAGGTCAAAGTAAATGCGCCTAATGAGAGTATGATCCTCAGCAAATGGAGCTCTTTTGAATCCACTCGCCTTTCGTTTGACATCAATGAACGCATCTACAGGGTGGCTGCGTGCCTCTGCCGTTTTCGGAAGTTCAGGTTTGATGACCGGTTGGAATGCCCAAATATCCTCTGGCTGATATCTTCGGTAAGTCCATATATCGGCTTGCCCTCCGCTCGTTTTGACCAGTATTCCGTCGTCATTGGCTGGAGCGGACCATTGTTCTTCTCGAATGCTTTTTTGGATCGATTCATCAGGCCATGGTGCGCCGGTATTGATCCACGTTTCCAATAGGCTTATTTGATCTTCTGTGAGTCGATCATTTTCTTTTGGAGGCATTTCAAGATTCGGATTTTTCCAAGTAACCGAATGGTAAAGATCACTTTTGCCAGACTCTCCCGGGACCAGGACTTCTTTTGAATACTCGCCCCCCTTGAGCATGTTTTCTCTGGTAGTCAGATTGAGCTCGCCTTTTATTTTCTCGGGGTCATCACCATGACATGCAAAGCATTTTTCTCTTAATATTGGATAAACTTTTAAGGCGAAAAAGCGATCGTGTTCAGATACAGAATTCAGTGCCTTTGCGCTCGAGTTCATTGAGTCTACAAAGCCCATCGCTGTAATCAGCAAAAGGATAGAAAATGAGGATATCGAATACCGCTGAATAATATTCATTCTTCTAGGAATTAAATCCAATTTATTGTCGCTATGGTTTTGTGGTTTGTATTCGATCCAATCATTTCGTCATTGAATAGCGCTGCGAAGATCCTTTTCACTTACCTCATAATTATTGCATGATGTTCTTCATGGCTTCGTAACATGTCATGTGACGCGAGTCATTCATGATCATGCGTGTCCACACTCAGCGACGCTTCCCAAGTCCGTTTCCGTTAAGCCGATTTTGGTTGAGCTCTGCTCGTTTAAGGAGATTCGGTTCTTGTTTCACGGTGTTTCAAGGATAAGGAGAAAAGTGATTCACACTGAATTTATGGTCAGCTGTTCTTATCTTTACCGCAAGCCGACTGTTCTACCAGAAGGCTTTCAGTGAGTAAACTGGTGATGTAACCCGATATAAAACAAGCTGTGATCCCGCTCGTTGTATAGAGGTAACCATTCACAGAAGTGTATTTCCATAAATAAAACATGAAGATAGTGCCAAGGATTGCTCCCGTCATGGCACCTGTAGAATTTGCCTTTCTGGTCAAGAAACCAAGAAGAAATAATCCACCCAAAACCCCCATGAACAAGCCAATGATTTTAATGAACGTATCAAATAAAGATTTGATTTCCGGATTCACAAACACCAGGCCCAGCAGGGTTCCCAAGGTTCCAATAAAGAAAGTCGTATGTTTTGCAGCTTTCAGATAACCCTTCTCATCCTGACAAATCTTCAATGGGCGCGCCCATTGAAGATTTGTCAGGATGAGAAGGGTTATCTGAAAGCTGCAAAACATACGACTTTCTTTATTGG
>JBDQII010000411.1:0-4223 GCA_040264395.1 Verrucomicrobiota bacterium | reverse complement strand
CGCGCCTGACAGCAGTTGCTCCCATAGGAGGACAATCAACCCTTGATCTGGACTGGTGGGTTGAGCACATACCTGGCTATGACAGAAATTTTCACGGGGACAACAAACATGGAGACCTCTCAAAAATCGAACAGAGAGCACTTGTTCGTGAGCTTTCCATCATCCATCATATCAGCTCGGATGACCCGCCCACTTTCATGAGCTACGGTATGCATCCGGAAGCTCCAATTCCCAGAAACCCTAAACGTGCCCGAGGCTGGTCCATTCACCATGTGAATTTTGGCATCGCACTGGAAGAAAAACTGCGTGATGAAGGCGTGGCAGTCTTTCTCAAATATCCTAACGTAAAAGTTCCCTTTGAAAACGATACTGCTTTTCTCATGCACCACTTGACCCGATGAGAAAAAAGCTATCCTGTTGAACTAAAGGATTGCATGCATCAGAAAGAAGGTTTGTAAGGCAGCGAGCTCAGACACTCAACGAAAACGCCTGGAACTTCATGAATGAAATACTCATTATTTGATTCAAAAGACACTTGTGCGCTGAACATCCCTTCAACAGATTGTTTCCATGCTTATGTCATTCACCCATGATGATTCACGTCATATGTATCCTGACTGGAGTTGCAATCGAAAATTCTCGTTTTGCCTCTTCATTTTATGTCTCTCCTTTGTATTGCTGTCATCCATACAGCGTGTATCAGGCCAAGAAAAAACCACGTCGAATGAGGTGTTCATTTCAAATTCAAATGGAGGATTGGCCGATTTAACAGGGCTTGGAACGAGGCATGAGGATTGGATGCATGCTATGGAGGGAGCCAGACTTCTGGCGGAGTCAGGAGCAGGACCTGAGGCTGCCAGAATCATGGCGACGATTGCATCCGAGGAAACCGCTGGAGATGCGGGGCGTGAGGCAAGCGAGTGGATCGAGCGATGGAACTTGACCATCGACTTCATCCGCAACGCTTCGAGTCGGGAGATTCAATCCCAAATAGAGTCCAAAAACCAAGATTCAGGCAATGCAGAATCCCTGATCTTGCACTTAAGCAATCTCATTTCCCTGAACCGTCTGCAGGATGCTGTCCGTGTTCTGAGCGAAAAAATAGAAGAAGACGACTCAGTGAATGTAGAAGGCAAATTGGCTCCCATCCTGGAACATCTCAACATCTCACTCGATGGTCTGGATGCAGAAAAAAATAATCTTCAATCAGCTTTGTTGACGTCATTCCGCAAGGCGCATGCACGTCTTGCATTGCGACGACGCCTCCCACTGTTGGAGCAAGTGGATCATGAAGCCATGGAAATAGCGGAATTCCTACTGCATCACCAAAGCTTCGCCGAAGATGAGCATGAGAGGCACATGGATGAGAGTCCCTTCTATCGCTGGGTAGAAAGCAGGCGCGAACAAAAAGAAGAAGATCACAGGGAGGACAAACCTTCTTTGGATGAAGTCGCATCGCACGCTGTCCAGAGGGTTTTATCCCTTGCTACCCCTCACCCTCATGCGGCAATGCTCCTTGCGGAGACAGTTACCACATTTGCTCCTGAATCTCTGGCGAGCCAGGCAGCGAAAGGGATCTTATCGCAATTGAAGTTGCAAAGTTCACCGGCAAAGGCCCCAGCACCATCAAAACCCAGACAGGATACGATATCCGCATTCTGGGAAGACTCCTCTGTCCGCCATTATCAACTTGAACTTTCCGATGAGGCTATAGAAGCACTGCGTAAAAATCCCAAGGAATATGCACGAGGGACGTTTCGGGATCAGGGGCAGGTTTATGAGGATGTCGGTGTACGTTTGAAGGGCGGCTGGGGAAGTTTCCGCATGATGGATGGACGCTCCAAGGCCGCGTTCACCGTGAAATTCAATGCCTTCAAATCTGACCAGCGGTTTCAAGGCCTGCGCCGTATCGTTCTGAACAATGCTGTCCAGGATCCATCTTTCATGCGTGAATCCATTGGCTATTCTTTGTTTCGAGATGCCCGGATACCAGCCCCGCGCATCACACATGCCACACTTGACGTCAATGGAATCCCCTACGGCTTGTATGTCCAGGTCGAAGCGGTCACCCGGGATTTCCTGAAACGGTGGTTCGAGGACACAAGTGGGAATCTGTATGAGGGGCCGGGAGATGTCATGGAATGGGAACATCTGGATCTCGATTCCAACCAAGATAAAGCAAACCGTTCAGACCTCAAACGCCTCGCTCATGCGATTGAAGAGGCAGATGAGGAGGATCCATGGAGCGATTTGGATGACCATGTGGATTTATCATCCTTTAGCACCTTCCTGTGCCTCGAACAATTTGCGAACCATTGGGACGGCTACACGCAAGTCAACAATTACCGTCTCTATCATCATCCATTGTCAGATAAGTTTTTCTTTTTCCCCCATGGGGCAGATCAATTGTTTGAAGAGCTGGATCAGCACATTTTTCGTCCACAAGGAGGTGTTCTCGGTCGAGCCCTTCTAATGACGGATGCGGGCAAGCAAATATACCGGCAAACAGCGCAAAGGTTGTTGAATGAGGTTTGGAACGAGGAAAGGATCCTTGCTCGCATTGGTGAGATGTATGTGCGGATTCACCCTCATGTCGCATCTCTGGAGGGTTTGGGAAGACGCAACATTGTCGAGTTCGAACGCGGCGTGCATGAGATGATTCGCTTCATCACGCTGCGCCGTTACGTTATCGAGAGTCAATTGCAGGACAGCCCTGCCCCTTCATGGCGTGCACGTGGAGATCATCAGGATGAAATGCGATTTCTCTGGGAGGACTGAAAGCGGCCGTTGCGCAGTGACCATGCCCGCAAAAAATGATTCTAAAATATGAGATTGAAGTAGCTTCAGGGACCTGTGAATGAAGGATGCATGCTCAAGGGTGTCCAGTTACTCACGAAACATGTCCAATGAAACAATGCTGCATTCCTGACCACGACTGTTTACCGGTTACTTGTGAGATTTTTGATCGTCTTACCCACCCACAGGAATCATCAGAGTGGGACTATTGACCTCATGATTCTTTCCTGCTTGAAGTGATTGAAGATGGAGCAGGAGCAGGAAGGTGGATTTTGTATTCAGATCCTTATCTGCGATGTAATAATACCCCTTTTTGTAGGGAACGCTCAGGAAGGCATTCTCGGGAGGCTTTTGGCTGAAGAGCACCTTGAAGTATTGCCCCGCAGGCGTGTTACTCCAGTCAAATGGATCGCCATCTTTGCGAGTGACAGTAACCCACCCCTGGCTTCGATGCGATTCAGGTGCTTGCACGTTGTGCGAAAGGTAGAAAAGGATACCAAGCAAGGATCGTGTCCCAATGGAAATGCTTTCTTGATCCTGCATCTGCTCCTCGTGATGCAGTCTTAGTTCCGTCGATGCGTGACTCAATTCAAGCAATCGCTTTACTTCATTCACCTTGGGATCATCGTCGCTATCGGTCTTCAAAAAAATATTCACACTGCCCGCCGTGGAACTCTGAGAGTAGCCGAAAGAGCCTTCCGTTTGAAGTTCACTCAAAAGATGGATCAAGGTTTTAAAATCCCCTAATCCTGGAGGGGCTTGTTCAGGGGTTGGCCCTGAAGCAGAGGGAGCGTTGTCCAGATGATTGATCCGCTCGATCGCCAACCCAAATACTCGCTTGATATCCCATCCGGATTGATCAAGAAAGAAGAGTTCAGAGGGATCAAGAGGCGTCATTAAATCTCTGACAAAATCCTTTCCCTGAACCGGGGTGTAAACCACAGTGGGCGCATGCGAATACCCAAACCCGGTTGACGGGGAAACTGTGTCGCTGCCGCCTCCAAGATCCAAATCACCGCTTAATCCAAAGCTGGCGCTTGCTTTGAAACTCGTAGTCAAATTTCCGGGATTCAGAAAAAACGGTGATTCCCGATATCTGAGCCGCACAATATTCAGGAGCAATTCCTGCTGCACTCCATTGGCAAGAGCTTTATTGTAACCCAGTTGTGAAGACTGGATGGCATCTGGACCAAATGTGCGACACGCGGCCAAGGGAGCGATCAGAAAGATCAAAACCGTTGCCTGAATCATGTATGCCGCGATTGAAGAAAACTTCTGCATGGTCTATCCTTCTACCATAGTTAATCGTTGACGACAATCTTTGTGGATTTGCTGAGAAATGTTCTGCAATCACCCTGAGCAGATGGAGGGCTCTATCCGATTAAATCCGCAAGAACGCCATGAATGGATAAGTAAGCGATGGGTGG
>JBDQII010000410.1:0-4281 GCA_040264395.1 Verrucomicrobiota bacterium | reverse complement strand
GGATTACTTGAGTAGGAGGTAGGTTAGTCTCCGCCTCCGCAGCCGCCGCCTCCGCAGCTGCTACCGCATCCACCGCCATCGGAGAAGCCCTTCCAACCGGGTCCGTCACGACGTCCGTGTTTAATTCTGTCGAATAATAACGATGCAAAAAGGAATAATGCTGCGGGCACTCCAACCCATAGGATTAATTCTCCCGAAGCGATGCCCATTTGTGACAGTAACCCGATTCCAAGCACTAGGAAGAAGCAAATGTACAAAAGGCAACCCATGAGGACTGAACCACTTCCTGAGTCATTAGGTTTTTTGGATTCCACACCAATATACACGCCACAGAACGCCAAGTCGCGCCATTACAAATTGAGCCTGAAATTTTAATTCCGTCACAAAAAAAAATGCCGCTGAGTATGCAACAGCAGGAGGTTACTCAGGCTAGTATTATCTGCCAGGCCACTTGTCTGGGTCAGTGCCATGCTTCATGACCCACCGGTCGTAGATTGGGCTGTAGGTGGATTTCTCCCGAAAATGTGTAGCTATATAATAAGCACCAAACAAAATGGTTGTTACCGGGGCAGGTATTCCTAAAAGCAATGGCTTGTTGCCAACCTGTAAATAAATGAGCGGGGTTGCGATGGTTATTAATACAAGTCCCAGTATTATACGGGACTTCCCCGTCGCCTCCGCAGTGGATGCGGTAGCAGCTGCGGTGGCGGCTGTGGCGGTGGATGCGGTGGATGCGGTGGATGCGGTTGAGTAGTATGTCTGGCACCTTTTTGAAACACTGCAAACCGATGGCCAAAAAGACGTCAAATTGGCATGAATGAGCTGTCGCAAAACGGTCAAAATAGGAGAGATTGGTCAGTTGTCGGCGCTCAAAACCGGAAATGCTAAATCTGCCAAAAAACAGAGGTATTCCCGCCCGGTGACGCCCACGGTCGCATTTGCAAATAAAGACACAAGATTTACTGGTGATTTTGAAGACGGTGACATCCGACGCAAGAAACAACGACGCCCCCTCACCTGATAGAAAAATGAGAGGGCGTCGAGCTTGAACTTTTCCGTTTTATGGCGAGTCGGTTACCCAACCGACGCTTCAACAATGCCTCAGTGAGGCTCACTCATGCCACTGGTTGGTTGCTGCAGTAAATCGGTGAAATGCTCTTGCCTGAGGTGATGCGACGTTGCGTGCTTTCCGCGCCGTGCCAGCCGTGGTAGACAGGGGGTGTGTACATGACATACAAACAAAAACCCACAAGGCTCAATCAACGCCAAAGCTCAAAGAACTCTTCTGATTCCTTCCTTGTGATCAGTGCCTTGTAGTGTCTGTGCAACATGGTGGGACTATTACCTAAGTGCAGGGAAACGGCATCTGCAGACTGCAGTCTGTTAAGCCAGTGAGAGGCAGCAGTGTGCCTCATGACATTTCTAGGCCAATCAACCAGTCCAGCCTTCTGCTTTAAAGCATGCATGCGTCTTCTCAAATTCACTTGAGGACAGATGAGGGAGGAATACTTTTCATGACCCTGTGGAAGCTCAAGAACTCTCCTGGTCCTTGTCTTGGCGGCCTTTGCTCCGACGACCAGAAAACCATCTCTGACTTGCAAGGCTTCTGTCCTGGTTGCCTCTGCAGGACGAAGACCCAAGCACAAGCACAACCAGAGGTGACCCAGTAAATCCAAAGGGCAGCATTTGATTAACGAGGAAACCTGGTCATTATCTAGGACCGAAATTTCCCCAGCAACTTTTTTGGTCTCTTCTCTTTGCAAGAATACAGGGTCTTTGAGCCAACCCTGCCTGTGGCACCAGGTGAGGTAAATCTTGAGTTTTACCCTGGCAGTCTCTCCTGCGCCCATTGCAGACACAGAGCACCACCACTGTTTTGTGGTGACCCGTGAAAGGTCTGCTTCAGTGTTTATGAATAGGGAGAAATGTTTGAGAACATACCCAAACTCCTGAATGTATCGGTAAGACTTGCCAGTAGCCTTGAGGTGGGCAAGGAAAAGTTTTATTGAGGTTTCAATGCTTTCTGTGGGAGTGAGATAAAGCCTTTTCCAGACCTTCCAGACCTATGCCAAAGACTCACCGTTTTGCCATATCTGCGCAATGATAGCCTCATCTTGGTCAGAGAGGTTCATGAGCTGATAGCAGAGAAAAATGGTGCGCGATGCTGGGTTCGAACCAGCGACCCCCACAGTGTCAGTGTGGTGCTCTACCACTGAGCTAACCGCGCATTTTGGTGCGGACGAGTATTTGAGACAGGAGAGTGGAATTTGGCAAGTCTTTAAAATAGAATTTTGCATCGTTTTTTTGAGAGAGCACCGGCATGATATCAAGCAAGATAAATGATTTCTGAAAATAATGATCCTTCCAAGCATCCAGCCACTTTGTTGGCAAAGGATTTGATTCGCTGTGCCAGCATAGCTCCCAATGATGCTGGCGCTCAATTGCTGCTAAGAAAACGCCTGGAAAACGCAGGTTTTGATGTTACTGCCGTTGATGTGGACGGCGTGCTGAATACCTGGGCATGTTATGGCACAGAAGGGCCGCTGATGGTTTTTGCTGTACATGCGGATGTCGTACCTTCAGGGGATGCGAGTGATTGGACTTCCCCCCCTTTTGAACCCGAAATCAGAGAGGGGAAGCTTTTTGGTAGGGGAGCTGCTGATATGAAAGGGCCTTTATCAGCTGCCGTCATAGCAGTAGAGCAATTCTTGATCAGACAAAAGAAATCGATGCCCCTCCGAATTGGTTTTATCATCGCAGGAGATGAGGAGCCGGTGAATAATCACGGTACACAGGATGTGCTTGATTATTTGAAAAAAGAGAATGTTACCATTGATTACTGCATGGTAACTGAGCCCACCTCACTTGCCACATTCGGAGACATCATCAAAGTTGGGCGACGGGGATCGATCAATGGTTTCCTGACGTTTCTCGGAAAGCAAGGTCACTCCGCCTACCCTGAGCTGGCGATGAATCCTGTGCATCAAAGTTTCAAGGCGCTGCAAACCTTGACTGAGCGAGTATGGGATCCAGGAGATGAACATTTCCCTGCGGCTGGATTTCAAATTACCAATGTCGGTGCCGGTACGGGAGCCGCAAACGTGATTCCTGGTAAGTTCAATGTTCAGTTCAACCTTCGGCACGGTCCGGGGCTTAGCTTGGAAACGGTAGAGGCGTCGATACGGCAAACACTAGATGGCGCAGGGCTTCGTTACGAGCTGAAATGTGTCTCTGATGCCAGGCCATTTAAAACAAAACAAGGTATACTGACTCAGATCTGCCGTGAAGTTGTCAGCGAATTCTCGAGTCAGGAGCCGCATTTATCAACAGGTGGAGGGACTTCCGACGCTCGTTTCATTGCACCTCATAGCCGCGAATTGGTTGAATTTGGTTTAGTAGGGGATACAAGTCATCATGTGGATGAACATATCATTATCCATGATCTGGTTCGACTCGTGCGCGTTTATGAAAAAATACTGGATCAGTTGTTAGAGCTTTCTTGAGTTTCAAAAGTGCTCATTGGGTTTACTCAACAAAAATCAGCAGGTTGATGAGATCCAATCCGGACTTCGAGAGCTTGAAGTCCTTGCCTTGCTTTCTGACCAGTCCACGGCAGCGACATTTTGAATATAACATCTCCTCGACATGCAGTAGTTCGATGGAATTATTTTTCATGGGCTGACGTCTCGAGGGTTCCAATCGATATGGGACGCCGAAGGGATTGAATGTGATTTCGTAGCCGGTTATTTGTTTCGCGGAGAGGTCAGCATCTTTTTTGACTAGTGGCACATATCTGCGCATCCATGGGAAATCAGCTTTGTGTACGAATACGGTAAATAAGGCTTCTCGATTCCTTATGAAATCGCGAAGACTGAAATTTTTCTGCAACCGGACTTGCTCCTTGTAAATAGACTCAGGATTGAGTCCCAGAAAATTACGGCCATTCCATACGCCGTGATCATTTGTGCTACCTGGATTTCTTTTCTGGAACCATTGGTCAAAATTTTCATTGATGACTAGTGTGATTTCGAAGTGCAAATGTGCACGCGCGCGCGCAATGGTGCCTGAGTTAGTAGTGCGCCCCATGGTGGCAATACGAGCCCCTGCTTCAACCGTTCTGCCGGGAGTGACCTGGTCTTCAATGTGACTCAAATGGGCATAGATGGTGTAAATTTCGAGGCCTTCAATTTTGTGTCCAAGGATTATGTATTTACCATAATTCGAAAGGCCAGGTTTGTGATTCACATAACAAACGATTCCTTCTGCTGCAGCGAAAATAAG
>JBDQII010000409.1:0-4301 GCA_040264395.1 Verrucomicrobiota bacterium | reverse complement strand
AATCCTGTCCACTGACTGCTTGATAATTGACCAATTCAATTCCCCAAGACCCGTTTGCAATCCATCTGCAATGGTTTGTGGATCTAGTTGTGGTTGACGTTCACCGGAAGCCAAGGATCGAGCTGCATCATCTGCTCCAAGAGGCTCGGCACCATATACCTGTATTCCCGGACTCATGGATTTAGCGCAGAGTGCGATTCCGGCGAGCAATCCGCCGCCGCCGACTGGTGCGACCAGCACGTCCAAATCAGCAACTTGATTTAATAATTCCAAAGCGAC
Organism: Verrucomicrobiota bacterium; assembly: GCA_040264395.1. GTDB lineage: Bacteria > Verrucomicrobiota > Verrucomicrobiia > Limisphaerales > AAA164-E04 > AAA164-E04. The sequence goes on along the minus strand of JBDQII010000409.1, from coordinate 4,022 downwards.
GGTTCCCTGCCCCTCGATAATGTGCGGATGGTCAAAGGGGTGAATGTAGTAAGCTCCGGTTTTAATTTGAAAATCAATCAAAGCTTTCTCGCGTTGATGTTGCACATTACCACAAGAGTAAATGGTTGCACCGTATGATTTCACAGCCTCTTTTTTGATGTATGAGGCTGTTTCTGGCATGACAATGTATACTTTTGAGCGAAACAATTGCCCTGCCAAGGCCAGCGCTTGTCCATGATTACCGGAACTTACAGTGATCAATCCTTGATCTAGTTGTTCTCGACTTAGCTGAGACACTGCATTGAAAGCGCCTCGAAATTTGAATGCTCCGACCTTCTGCAAATGCTCCCCTTTGCAAAACAAGTCATTACCTGCAAGTTGGTTAATGGATTCGGACCTCAGCACAGGCGTGTAGTGCGCATGCGTTCGAATTCGTTCGGCTGCTCGTTGGATGTCCTTAAGCGTGAGTTCTTTCATTCTTGGATTGCCGGTTGATCAAACTGAAATTTTCTACCATTGCATCGAACTTCCATTAATCCGGGGATCTGACGCTCCCTTGAAGGTTTGACTCTGACTCATACGCTGCACCGCCTGAGCGGCACCTATTTGTTTCACAACATGTACTTCATGCCCCTTATTTTTCAATGCCTGGACCACTGATGATGGCCAGGATGCTTCCAGAACGACTCGATCAGGTTTCCATTGGTGATGGAACCTTGGATATGCCAAAGCTTCTTCGACCCCCAATCCAAAATCCAATATGAGCAGGAGATGAACCAATGTTTGACTTATAATGGTGGGCCCTCCGGCGGCACCGACTGACAGGACAGGCTCACCGCTCTTTAACACCAGAGTTGGACTCATGCTACTCAAGGGGCGTTTCCCTGGTTGAACAGCATTTGCCTCACTTCCCAGCAATCCGAAAAAATTTGCTTTACCCGGCTGAGCTGAAAAATCATCCATCTCGTTGTTAAGCACAATCCCTCTTCCAGGGATCATAACCTTGGAACCCAGGGTTGTGTTGACCGTCGCTGTGCATGCGACCCAGTAACCTTCTTGATCCGCAGCACTGTAATGTGTGGTGTGACTTCCAAACAAAGCTTTATCCGCATGCGGGGGTGTTCCATGCCGGGTTACCTTTGAGGCTTGGCTTGAGTCAATATCTTCAGCTAATGACTTGGCGTAATTGTCACTTATCAAACCTAAGGGCACGTTTGCGTAGTCACTGTCACCCAGCCAAAAAGCTCGATCAGCAAAGGCTCGTTTCATGGCCTCAATGACCAAATGGATCCACTCTGCAGAATGACGGTCCATGGATGGAATATCAAAGAATTCCAATATCTTCAGAATCTGAGCGACGTGTATGCCCCCGGAGCTAGGAGGAGGAAAACCTGCAATTTCGAATTCTCGATACATCGATCTTACTGGAGTGCGAAACTTGGTTTGATAGCGAGCCATGTCCGATTGGGTAAGAATCCCTCCATGATCACGCATCCACTCCGCCAAAGAAGCCGCAATAGGCCCGTTGTAGAATGCTGAGATGCCATCGCTGGCAATGAGCCGGTAGGATTCTGCCAACTGCGGTTGAACGAACGTATCACCCACCTGAAAAGGGTTAAGATTAGCATCAAGGTAAACAGATTGAATTTCTGGAAATTCCCTGAGAGTCTGCACAACAGATGCTACCCGTCCGTAGAAAGTCTGATTCACCGGGAAACCAGACTCAGCAATTGCTGCTGCTGGCAGTAACAAATCAGCTAGCTTGAGTTTTCCATAACGCCTCAGAGCGGTGTCGAATGCAGCTAATGCTCCTGGAACTCCCACAGCAAGCGCCCCTTTCTGCGACAAATCGGAAACAGCTTGCCCGTCCCTAAGATACATGTCGCGATGAGCTCTTTCAGGCGCAGTCTCTCGACCGTCCAATGCTATTAATTCTCCTCGGGGAGTACGAATCAGCATGAAACAACCACCTCCAATACCGGAATTGAAACCATCGACTACCCCTAATGTTAAACCGATCGCCACTGCGGCATCGACTGCATTTCCACCTCGATCAAGTGCATTTATTCCAGCTTGAGCGGCAAGTTCATGGCCAGCTGCAACGGCTCCTCGCTTTCCCGCAAAACCACTGGTGGGCAGGCTTACCAATAACACAGCGAAACAATAAAAAAGGGTTCTGAATGAAGGGATTAACCCAATGAGGTTGTGGGTGCTTGACTTTTGTCGTCGATCACCAGCTTGAAATGGATATACATACGCTGGACTTGCTGCCCATTGTGCTTTCATGAATCGATTATACATTGGTATTCTGATTTAATCCAAAGTAAATCAGACCCTGCCATTGTATGCTCAGGGACAAAAACCGGATCCACGGTTTGCAGAATCGTTCAAAAACATTTTTGGCCCTCAAAATCTAGATGTGGAGACGTCCGTGCGAGGTTACTGGTTTATTACTGGTGAAAACAGAAACAAAACTTGCGATCATCCTGCGTGATATATCTTGTCTAATCAAATCACCTCTTAACCCTTTACAATCGCACTGTTGGCTAAAACTTAGCCCTTTAGCCGGATCAGGATTAAAGGGGATATCAACAGACCCAGGTTACCTGGTTGCCATCATCTCAAAACTTGCTAATCAATTTTGAGATCGAACCTATCCATACGCTTCTCTCAAGCACGAAAAAAAACGCTACCACGAATTTCATGCTGTCGAAATACCATGACCAAATTGTATGTCTGGGGCGGCCAGCAAAACAAGATGGATTAATAAGGCCTTGTCGGCTCTGTTAGTGGCATGTGACTCTCAGGTAAAGCCAACATGATGACATCGATTCATTGACAATCAGTTTCTGCTCTTCATATTTGTGCTCATTCAGCTCAATCATTTCTTTATGAAAACCATGCCAAATAGATGTTGATCCGGCCCACTCCATCTGGATTGTATTGTGAACAGGGTGACTTTTACATCGATCCGAAACGAAAGGTCAATCGAGCTGTCATCACCCACGCTCATTCTGATCACGCGCGCCGAGGTTCTGAACATTATCTATGCAGCAAACCAAGTGAACCGCTCCTCAGGTTGAGACTTGGCAAAAATATTTCCCTACAGGCATTGGAGTATGGTATTTCCACATCCATTGGTGGTGTCATTATATCATTTCACCCAGCGGGACATATTTTGGGATCTGCGCAAATAAGGGTAGAATACAAAGGGGAAGTTTGGGTGGTGAGCGGAGATTACAAAACACATCCAGATCCCACCTGTGCTCCATTTGAGCCCTTGCGTTGCCATACCTTTATTTCAGAATGCACCTTTGGATATCCCATTTATCGATGGCCAGATCCCAATCACGAATGGAACCACCTGAAAAAGTGGTGGAAAACAAACCGTGAGGCAGGGTTGAGCAGCGTCATCAATGCTTATTCCCTTGGAAAAGCCCAACGTGTATTAAATGCACTGAAGGACGCCGAGCAGACTGTTTTGGTTCATTCAGCCATCCTGAGTTTTTTACCATTTTACATATCCGAGGGGGTTTTGTTTCCTGAAGTAATGGAAGCTACACCCGAGAACATCATGCGCCACCGGGACGAATCCCTGATTATCAGTCCTCCTTCAAGCAGGATGGAGAAAAGTCTGGGAGATCCATGTTCCTGGCAATCCTTGGATGTTTCCGGGTGGACCCAAATCCGCAGTCAAAAAAGAAAAAAAAACTTACCCAATGGATTGATTGTTTCAGATCATGCTGACTGGGAAGGTCTTTGTCAGGCTATTCAAGCAACCGAGGCAGAACAAACCTTCCTGACTCATGGGGATGGCTCTGTTCTATGCCGATGGCTAACTGAAAAAGGTTTATCTGTATCTCAACTGCCTGAAAACAGGTCTACCTCCTCCTTGCATGCGTCTCAAATCATCTAACTTAGAGGAACATCACGCATGCAACGTTTACAACAATTGATTGAAAACCTTGATACCGCCGCTAGTGACGCTATCAAGCTTCAAGAGTTGAAATCCTATTTAAGTT
>JBDQII010000408.1:0-4314 GCA_040264395.1 Verrucomicrobiota bacterium | reverse complement strand
ATGTTTGATTTAACCGGAGTAGGGTTGATTCTCTCTTTAGTGGGGATGGTTTATCTTTGGACTATGGGGCGGAAGTTGCTGCCTGAGCGTGAAACTCTTTCCTCGATCCTCCAGACGACTGAAAACAAGCAGTTTTTTACAGAGGCAATCATCATACCAAGTTCGCCTTTAATTGGTAAAAAACTGAAGGATTCACCTTTGAAATCCATCCCGAAGGCCCGCATTTTAGAAGTGATTCGAGGGGATGAATTGATTGGTGTGCCACTTGATCAGGTAGAATTTCAAGCCGGTGATCGAGTGCGTTTGAGTACTGTTTTTTCCTCTGTGATTGAACTTAAGAATCTTTCAGGACTTGAAATTCAAAAAGGTGAGGAAGAAATGGGGCTGGAATGGGTGGGGACACAAAAAGCTGTTATTGTAGAATGTGTCATAAGCCCCAGATCCTCGCTTACTGGTAAGTCTATTCAAAAAGGAGACTTACGCCGTTTGTTTGGCGTCTTGGTCCTTGCGGTTCATCGCCACGGCGTCAACTTGAGAAGTAAATTTGAATCCACTATTCTTCTGTATGGTGTCACCTTGCTGCTGGAAGGTACTGAAAATTCGATGAGGCGCCTGCGTGATTCCAGAGATGTCATCGTATTGACGGATGAACCCAGACAGGTGCCTCGGCGAAGCAAGCAGTGGATTGCGGCCAGTACAATTTTGCTGATGGTCATTGCGGCCACATTTTCAAGCATGCCCATAGCTACCCTTGCTTTTGCTGGCGTGTTGATTGTTGTCGTGGCGGGTTGTCTTGAAATGGATGAAGCTTATCGTGCAGTGGATTGGCGAATTCTTTTTCTTATTTTCGGAATGCTTGGTTTAGGGGCTGCCCTGGAAAAAACGTCAGGAATTGATTGGCTTGCCAGTCATCTGATTTCAGTCCTTGGAGGGAATCAACCTGCGGTCGTCATTTCCGGTATTGTTCTGCTTACCTCATTATTAACAACCTTTTTATCGAACAATGCTGTCGCAGTTGTGATGACTCCCATTGTTCTGGAGATGGCTCATCACCTGGAATTATCAACTAAACCATTCCTGATTGCGGTGGCCATTGGCGCTTCTGCCTGTTTTGCATCGCCTGTGGGTTATCAGACAAATGCGTTGGTTTACAGTGCGGGTGGATATAAATTCAGCGACTTTGTAAAAGTTGGATTGCCTTTGAACCTTCTGATCTGGCTAGTGGCCTCTCTGGTGATACCCTGGCTTTGGCCGCTAAAATGAAAACCCTTTGGGTTGACTGACTCAGCCTCCCGCTACAATCCTGACGATTTCAAGGCTGTCTCCTTCCTTCACCATATGGCTTTTAAACTCAGAAGGAGACACGGCTTCGCCATTCAACTCGATAACCACAGACTTTGGCAGAAAACCCTGGTCTTCAAGAAACTGGTCCAAAGGGCAGGGGACAGATTCTAAATCCAGTCTTTCTCCGTTGGCGATAACTTGAGGCATGATCTATAAAAAAATGTCTTCGAGGGTATTCAAGAAAGGATGGCGGCATCCCAATCTTTCCAAACTGGTTCATACCCTGAACTTCGAATTTGCTCCGCCATCTCCGTAGGGGTACGTTCGTCTGCGATATCGAATTGTCCTGTTGCCTGCGCTGATCCACTATCCCATTCACTGGAACCCTCTGCCAATGGTATGATACGTCCTTTGGTCGTCTGGTGCAGGTTTTCTTTTCCTGCGCCAGTGTAACCTCCTGGTTCAGTGTGGCTTCCTGCGCTCATCAGGGTGATGCCCAATGGGATCAGTCCGTTTCTTAGTGATGAGGGTTCGCGTGTCGATAGCACCAGTCCCACATCAGGAAAACATATTCTGAAAGCAGTGATCAATTGCACCAAATGCCTATCCGAGAGATGAGTCAATGGTTGAAAAGACCCAGCACATGGGCGGAGCCTTGGGAAGGATAGTGTGATCTGAGCTTTCCAGCATGTCTTGAGCAAGTACTCGGTGTGAGCTGCCAGAGCAAGCGCTTCATGTCTCCAGTCGGCCAGTCCAAACAAAGCGCCAATGCCAAGGCGCCTGAATCCTGCTTCATAGGCCCTTTCCGGAGTGACCAATCGCCAATCGAAATCTTTCTTGGGGCCTGCAGTGTGCATTTGTTGATAAATCTCAGGGTCATAAGTTTCCTGATACACGATTAATCCCTCTGCGCCTGCCTGAACCATAGGGCGATATTCATCCGTTTCCATTGGGCCTACCTCCAATGACAAGCCTGGCACGGTTGGCTTGAGTGCCTTCAGGCAGGTTTCCATGTAGCCCGAGGACACAAATTTAGGATGTTCTCCAGCAACCAGCAGTATATTTCGAAACCCCTGACTGCCAATTTCTCTGGCTTCACGTACTACCTCATCGACTTCAAGCGTCACTCGTAAGATTGGGTTATCTCTGGAGAAACCACAATATTGGCAATTGTTTATGCACTCGTTTGACAAGTAGAGCGGTGCAAACAAGCGAATGACTTTACCAAATCGCCGTTGAGTAATGGTTTTGGATGCATGGCAGAGCTGCTCCAGATGCTTTTCTGCTTCAGGCGAAACAAGCGCCATGAAGCGTTGCATTACGCTGCCTGAACCCCGCAGTGCCTGCAATACCTTGTCTGGCGTTGCAGCATTGCTCCTTTCGCGCCATTGTCCCAGGGGGAGTCGATGAAATGTTTCGACAAAACTCACCTCCCCACTATGGAGCAGAGCTGCTTCTGTCGCAAACGGAATGAGGAAAAATTAATAATTTTCGCCCTGTCCACCCAATGCATCCTCCAATTGCTGACAAATGGATCGAAGGATTTGGATGCGTGCAAACTTCTTGTTGTTGCCTGCCACAATAGTCCAAGGAGCATTTTGTGTGTTGGTCAGGCCTATCATATTGTTGACTGCCAATTCATATTGAGGCCATTTTTCACGATTTCGCCAGTCTTCATCTGTAATCTTGTGGCGTTTATAGGGAATTTTCAATCGCTTCTTGAATCGTTCCATTTGCTTCTCCTGATTGATATGCAGCCAAAATTTGCATACAACCGTGCCGTGATCAGTTAACTGTCGCTCGAATTCATTAATTTCCTGATAGGCCCTCTTCCACTCGTGTTCTTTGGCAAATTTTTCAATCCGTTCGACAAGCACCCTGCCATACCAGGATCGATCGAAGATAGTGATGCGGCCAGCTCTTGGCAGAGGGTTCCAAAATCGCCATAAATAGTGATAATTACTTTCCTCAGGGGTAGGTGCGGCTACACACACTATTCGATACAGACGAGCATCAATCGCAGCTGTGACCCTTTTGATTGCGCTACCCTTACCTCCAGCATCCCAGCCTTCAAACACGAGGACCGTGGAAATATTCCTGTCGTATGCTTCCCAGAAAAGCCGGTGCAAGCGTCCCTGCCAGGTAATCAGGGCTTGTTCGTACATTCCCACTTCGAGACGTTGCTCAAGATCGACCTCTGCAAGGAAATTTTTCTCAACTTTAGGAATCGTGATTTGAGCCTTTTTCTTGGGGCGAGCTGATTTTTCCAGCTTGATTGCTTGCATCATTGCTTCGTGCAACAATCGGCCGACAGTCACGTTCCGCCACTCCTTGATGGAAGCATCCACGATATGCCAGGGCGCTTCCTTACTGCGTGTGAAAAGGATCAATTGTTCAGTGGCTTCTGAAAACTGTTCGTAAAGATTGTGGTGTTTCCAATCATCACGCATGGCACGCCAATGTTCCTGAGGATTTTCATAGAGATCCTTGAGTCGCCGATGCTGAGCTCCTTTGGTAAGATGCATCCAGATTTTTACCTGAATGGTGCCATCTTGAAGGACCATGTTTTCAAAGAATCTAATGTCCTTGCTTATTTCAGAAACCCATTCAGTGCCGCGTCTCTCGTGGACGTATTTGTCAATCGGATCGGTATACATGCCCCCGAACCAGATAGCAATTCTCCCGCGGCTAGGTAGTGATTGCCAATAACGCCACTGATAAGGGCGATCTGTGGCGTTGGCTGCCATGTCCCAAAAACTATGTGTGTCCAAGCCTCTTGGGTCCAGCCACTCATTGAGGATTTTGATGACTTCACCCTTGCCTGCGCCATCGACTCCTCCAATCGTGACAACCACCGACTGTGAGGTTTCATTGAGGGCACGCTGTGCTAGCAGGAGATCTGCCCTGAGATTGGTTGTAAGCTCATCATACGCTTTGCGACCAATTTTTTCGGCAGATTCCATCGAGTGAAATACGTCTTCCTGAGTGACCACTTCGCATTTCATGGGGAACTTATCAACGGGCTGTATT
>JBDQII010000407.1:0-4316 GCA_040264395.1 Verrucomicrobiota bacterium | reverse complement strand
CCGTGATTTTGTTTTCGCAGGGAATCAACACACCTGCATCGGTCCAGGAAAGACTGCGTCTGCCCTCCTTGGCGTTCACACCAAGGGTCAAGGAAGGGAACCGGGTCTGGTGACCGATTTTACCTGCAATGTGTTGATCGAGTGAGATAGAATTCCTGAAACCTCCACTGGCGGGGTGGGGGGCAGCTGTCAAAAATGAAACATCTGAGGAATGGCTTCCGTCAACTCCCGGATGTGAAACACCACTGAACACGGTCAAATCGCTCCGATGCGCTTTCAACTCCTCCAGGTATGGGGAGAGCTTGAAGTTCCTGCCTGTTTCCTGCGGGAAAAAACTTTCAGGCAAAACGCCCAGATTATTGCAAATTCCCAACAATCGTCTGGGAGCTTTCGAGCTGGAATCCGCACGCATCTTTGGATGGAATACAGGTTCCATTGCCTCAAGAAATGGAAGCATCAAAGCAACGCCGCTTCCGCGCAGGAATCCCCGACGGTTGAGGGGGGATCTTTTTGCAATGTAAGGCGCTTTCATTAGTCGAAAATCATAATAAAAAGAATCGCAGCTATCAACGATTGATGTGTTGAGATTTCAAAGTCGGAATGATAATGCATATTCCATGCACAAACCACTGTTCACCTTCTTTTCCGCTGTGATATGTTATCTTTGTTTTCAGGTTCATGGATCAGAAGAACGTCCCAGGCACATCCTGCTGATCATGGCCGATGACATTGGGATAGAAGGATTCGGATGTTACGGTGGCGAGGATTATAATACACCGAACATAGATCAATTGGCATCTACAGGACTTCGTTTCACACATGCATATGCTCAGCCCTTGTGCACCCCCACGCGACTGGAAATCATGACGGGTCGCGAAAACCATCGGAACTGGAAATATTTTGGCGTACTTCCGCCAGAGGAAAAAACCTTCGGGCATATGATGCAGGGATTCGGTTACAAGACATGTATTGCCGGCAAGTGGCAACTTCAATCATACGACCCCCCGGAATTCCCCAATGCGGAGCAGAGACGTGGTTCAGGCATGCACCCTAGGGATGCTGGTTTCGATGAGTACTCGTTATTTCACTCCCTTCATACCGAAGACAAGGGGTCGCGTTATGCAAATCCGACTTTCCTGAGAAACGGCCAATTATACGGGCCGCTTGATGGGCAATATGGAGAAGATCTTTCGGTTCAATTTATTCTCGATTTCATGAGGCGACATCAGGAAACCTCCACATTTGTATATTATCCGATGGCTTTACCCCATTGGCCCATGGTTCCAACTCCTACATCCGACACCTGGAAAACGCCTTCGAGAAGGTTGGAAGCAGATACGCGTTATTTTCCTGACATGGTTGAGTATATGGATCAGCTGATCGGTCGTTTGCTGGCCGGCATAGATCAGCTTGGGATCAGGGATGAGACACTCATTCTATTCTACTCGGATAACGGCACGGATCGACGCATTCAGTCAAATTTCCGAGGACAATGCATTAATGGAGGCAAGAATACCACGGCTCAGACCGGCATACGTGTGCCGCTGATTGCTCACTGGAAAGGGAAAATTCGACTTGGTCTCCAGTCGGAGCTGGTAGAAGCCTCAGATTTTCTCCCGACCCTGGCTTCGTTGGCAGGAAAACCTGTGCCTGAAGGTTGGCAAATTGACGGAGTCAGTTTTGCTCCTCAACTGATGGGTCAAAAAGGAACCTCTCGAGAGTGGGCTTTTTTTTGGTATGATCCTCGTCCGGGCTGGGACAAGGACCAATTTAAACGCTCCATTTTTGCGTTGGATCATCAACATAAATTATTTTCAGATGGACGCATGTTTGATATCCGAGGGGAAGGTCTGCGTGAAAGGTTAATGGATTTGCAACAGCTTACCAGCGAGCAACGAAGAGCTCGTTGCAAATTATCGGCAGTTATAACACACATGATGCGTGAACCCATGTCACAGGTGGCAAAGTTTGAAGTGAACGCCTTTGGCGTCCCTTTCAACTGATTTATCGCAGATTAAATTGAGTGATAGACAACAGGATCTTGGCCATAGAAGGTTTTCAATTCACCGTAGAGCTCTGGCCGGTGGCGCTTCAACTGACGCGGCTTTTCAAAAAAACACTCGGAAGCGACCGCGAAAAATTCCGCTGGATTCGTCGCTCCGTAAGCGTCCATGATCGTTTTTTTACCTTTTTCAACCCGGTTCTGGAGCCGGCCATACTCTTTTCCAAGAACGGATTTCCACGCTTCGTATCGGCAACTGGACCTGAGCACGGGTAGGCCATTTGCATGGCCGTCTTCCTGGTCCAGTTGATGGGCAAATTCATGAATCACAACATTGCGACCGTCTTTCATGTTTGCGGCACCACGCTTCGTCGATTCCCATGACAGTGAAACTAAGCCTTGCTCCCATGATTGCCCTAAAACGGTATGCTCCGATACGGTAACGATACCATGGTCGGATATTTGCTCAGACTTGGAATAGTAATGCTTCGGATAGATGAGAATGGACTTCAGTTTGGAGAATTCACGTTGCTTGTTCCCAATGAGGAGAGTGCAGGCTTGTGCAGCGACCAATACGCGAATCTCATCTGATATTTCAAAGCCTTTGCAACCTTCAAACTGTTTTTCTGCCAGAAAGACCTGAATCAAATCCTCCAGGACTTTTTGCTGCTCGGAGGGTAATTTCAAAAACAATGGAAACTTGTTTTGCAATACTTCCTTATGCAATGTCGGAAACGGTCGGGAAAGTATCTTCTTTCTCCGTCGTCTTTTCAGGAAGGTAAATATCATCGTCGATTCGTCTATGGTTCAGGTTTTTCAGAGCATGCCAAGTTTTGCATGTTTCTTAAAGCCTCTTTGGAGAGTTATGAATCAGATACAGGACCACAGGGATTGTGCATGGACATTATTTGCTTTCTGCTTTATTCAAGATCCCATCCAATGACTTCTAATGTGCATGATTCATCCCAAGTGGCCGTTCGCGCGAGGCGTAAGGCTTATCGCAATATTATCCTACCCTTGTTCATCACATCGGTCATTGCCTATCTGGATCGAATCAACTTGAGTTATGCCGCCCTGACCATGAATGAAGATCTCGGTTTTTCCGATGCGGTATTTGGGTTAGGGGCAGGTATTTTCTTTGCAGGCTACGTTTTTTTTGAAATTCCAGGAGCATTGATTGCTGAGAGATTCAGTCCGAAATGGTGGTTGGCCCGTATCATGATTTCCTGGGGTATTGTGTCCGGCTTAATGGCTTTTATGACTCAGGTTTGGGAGTTTTATTTACTGAGATTCCTATTAGGCGCGGCGGAAGCCAGCCTCTATCCCGTACTTTACGCATCCTGCATTCCAAGATGGTTTGTTGCTCGTGACCGACCCCGGGCGATTGCACTCATGCTGGCTTCTTTACAAATCTCCAGCATCATCGGGGCACCGCTTGCAGGGTGGGTATTGGGGTTGAAATTTTTTGGAATGAAAGGATGGCAAGGATTGTTCATTATTGAAGCAATACCTGCCATTATTTTTGCTTTCATTCTTGTTCGCTGGATGGCGGATTCTCCCAAAGAAGCCCAATGGCTTGAGGAGGATGAAAGGCAATGGCTGATCACTCAATTCAAAGAAGAAAATGCCCGCAAGAAATCGACAAAAGATTACACCCTCTGGCAGGCTTTTTCGGACCGGGAAGTGATCAAGCTGTGCTTGACCTATTTTCTCTGGATTACAGGATTCTGGGGTTTTGGTTACTGGATGCCGACTGTGCTTAAATCCACATCTAACTGGTCGAATCTTGCAGTTGGTTGGATGATTGTCATACCGATGATGCTGTCCTTGTTCTTCATGCTTTGGATTGGTCACCGGTCTTCGGTGACAGGTGAAAAGCGATGGCATGGTGCCATCGGGACCTTCATTGCAGCCGTCGGTCTTCTTTGTGGCACCATGTCAAGCCACCCGATATGGGCGTTTTTCTTTCTGTGCGTCACAGCCATTGGTATTTATGCTCCTTTTGGTGTCTGGTGGTCTTATCCTACGACTTTTCTTTCCGGGCCTGCCGCCGCTGGGGCAATAGGCATGATCAACTCATTCGGCAATATAGGAGGTTTCGTGGGGCCTTATATTACGGGTTACCTGAAAAATTTAACAGGTGGTTTTACGCTGGGGTGGATATATCTTGCGGGTTCTCTGATCGTCTCCGGACTGCTCATGTTGACCATGCGGAGAAATGTCGACTTAGAAGGATCCTGACCTTGATTTTCTGACGCTGGGGTTTTGACAAGATGCTCACATGCAGCAAACACAGATTGTCTAACCATTATCT
>JBDQII010000406.1:0-4333 GCA_040264395.1 Verrucomicrobiota bacterium | reverse complement strand
GTGGTTCATCAATCAATGACTTCAGTAAGGATGGAAAGCCAGATTTGGTGGTGGTGCAAAAAAATGGAGAAGCACGCCTATCCAATGGGTTTTGACCCAAAATAGGCTTGGATTTTTTATTACTGCCGGGCAAGAGCCGTGAATGGGTATGCGGATAAACATTCCTTAGTTACAACTGGTTAACTACTAATATAGCACATATCCATCCATAAATCTCACTTATTGCACTTTACTTTAAAAAAAGCCCACCATAGTGTTGAATCAAATCCAAATGTTGGAAGACGCTACAGCGTCTGGAAATATAAAGCACGAATAACTAAACCAAGTTATGTTTAAATACAAAAACCTCCTGCTCACAGTAGCAGCAGCCTTGACGCTTCAATGCACGGTTTCGGCCAATGACATTGAACCCGGCAAGGAATTCTACACAGCGATCAAGGCGCCTGCGCCGATCGTTTTGGATGGTGATCTCTCTGAATGGAGAGGCGCTTCACTTCTGGCAGATCCAAGATTTTCGATACCGAAAGGTTCCGGGGATGATGGTGAATTAGTATTCTTTGAACCCTACAACGGTGGTTCATGGGATGGCCCTGATGATCAGACTTCTGCGGTTCAAGTCGTTTACGATGATGATAACGTTTATTTCGGATTCACCGTGACGGACGAATATCACGAAAATGCAGCCAATAGCGCATGGAACGGTGATTCAATCCAGCTCATGATCGCAAACGAAGCACGTGACCAGCAGGTTGCACTTTATAACTATGCCTTGGGCGGAACCGATGAGGAAATTGGTGATATCATCGTCAATCACGAGTCACCAGCCGCAGACATGGGCGATGTATTGACTGAAGCAGTGGTCATCAGAAATACTGAAAATGGTCGTACTGTCTATGAGATTAAATTACCGAAAGCCACCTTGGGACTCGCTGAGCTCAAGGGCGGTGTAAGATTTGGTCTTGGTATGGCCATCAATGATGGTGACAAAGATACCCCTGGACAAAAAGGTTGGGGTGGACTTGGTGCTCACGCGATCGTTTTCGGGAAGACCCCTGGGGAAACCGCTTTGGTGACTTTGGCGACTTCCAATGACATCGAGCCAGGCAAGGAATATTACACAGCAAATCCTACTCCGGGAGATATCACTCTGGATGGTGAATTGGACGACTGGACTGGTGTTCCCGTCTTGTCAGACCCTAGGTTTTCAATTCCTAAGGGAAGCAAGCGTACAGGCGAACTCGTCCTTTTCGAGCCTTACGCTGGTGGCTCATGGAGTGGTCCGGATGATCAAACTTCAGCAGTTCAAATTGCTTACGATGCTGACAATGTTTACTTCGGCTTTGTAGTAACCGATGAATACCATGAGAACGCAGCCAACAGCGCATGGAACGGTGATTCAATCCAGCTGATGATCGCAAGCAAAAACCAGGATGAGCAAGTTGCGCTTTACAATTATGCCTTGGGCGGAACCGAAATGGAGATAGGCGATATCATCGTCAATCACGAATCGGGTCCTGCAGCAGGTGCAGACGCAGAAGCCGTCACAGAAGCAGTTGTCAAACGTAATACCGAAACAAAAAGAACGACTTACGAGATTAAACTTCCAAAAGAGACACTTGGATTGGACAGTCTTGCTTTGGGAACTCAATTCGGTCTCGGTATGGCCATTAACGACGGTGACGAAGATACCCCTGGTCAAAGAGGCTGGGGTGGTTTGGGTGCTCATTCGATTGTCTTTGGAAAAACTCCTTCCGAAACAGCGCTCGTCACATTGGGTGTCGGTGGCGGCAGCAGCGATTCAATGTTCCTCTCTGCCATCAACGTCAGCATCAATTCATTCACTTTCCGCGCTTCGGACAAGGGAGAATCGATTGTTAACCCGGATTCAGCAAAGTTGACGATCAACGGAAATACCGTTGCCTTGACCGCTGGAGCAAAAAACGTTGATGCAACTGACTTCGCATACACCATCGACGGAAATTTTGAGCCAAGCACAGTCATTGAGTATTTGATTGAAATTGCTGATACCAACGGAAATGTGGTCACTGACACTGGAACCATTACTTCACCGACATTCGGATTGCTGAAAGCTGCCATGTTGGCAAGCGACGTGGACACTTCCAAAAAGGGCTTCACGTATAAAGTATGGCAAAGCGATTTGTTCAGTCACGGAAACACGATTTCAGAGGTTGAAAACATTTTGGCAGAAGCCCCCAAAGACATCGATGGAAGCACATTGGATAATGATGCCTTCAAAGATGAAAAAGGACCTGCTACTGCCTCCGGATCTGAAGATGGTCATTTGATTGCATACGAAATCCCCAGTGTGATCAACATCAACGCATTCCTCAACGGTGTTGATCTGGGTAACTTTCAGCCAGACGATCAGATGCCTGGTGTCCCCGGAAATTACGACAGCTATGACGGAGTTGCGGTGGAAATTGTTACTTACGTCGATTTCCCTGCAGGATTACTCACCATGGGTGTCAACAGTGATGACGGCTTTGAGCTAGAAATCGGTCATATTGATGACCCTCGTGCCATGGTGGCAGGCAAATTCCAAGGCGGAAGAGGCTCAGCTGACACCACCTTCCTGATGGATGTTCGCGAACCCGGTATCTACCCACTGCGACTGGTATATTTCAGTCAAGGCGGTGATGCCAGCCTGGAATTATTCACGGTGAATGATGCAGGTGAAAAAGTCTTGGTAAATGATACTGAGAACGGTGGACTGGCAGCTTACCAGGTAGGAACAGCACCTGATTATGTGGAACCTGCGCAACCTGCAGCAATGGTAGCATCATCCAGCGATGCGCTCACTGAGCCGACAGTCGTCGATTTCGGCGCGCTCGAAGGCGATTCAAGTTACTCATTCCACTTCACTGCAGTGAAAGCCGGTGCTTCAACTGCAATTGCTGGTAACAACGCATTCGCCATCAAGTTGGACCAGTGGAACGAGCAGGGTGTTTTCGGCACGACTGAGTTTGGTGTGGCTGACAACCTTTTCACCGCCGTTGAAGGTGGCAGTGTGAACTCTGTGTTCGATGCCCCAGTGCATGTGGTGCTCGTCAGTGACTCGGCTGCAGGAGAAAGTCATCTCTACATAGACGGTGCGCTTTCAGGCACCTGGGCAGGCAACATTCCTTTCTCTGGTGACACCAAGGTCATGGGAGCCCGCCTCGAGCAGGCCACCGATCACATGGGTGAAGGCAGCGTGATGCACTCCTGGGCAACCTATTCTGGACTGCTCAGCGCAGCAGAGATCGCAAGCATGTTCGAAGCCCTTCCCGATGTTTCTGGAGGTGGTGGTGACGGAATGCTTGCCATCCTGTCACTCGACGGAGTTCCAGCAACAGGTAGCGGTCTTGACGGACGTTACTGGCAGGCCGAGCCCAAGGCTGTTTCAAACCTACAGGACAAAGGCGAAGCCACGGACATCGGGTTGCACATCATCAATAACTATTACCCAACCGGAACATTCACAGCCACTGGCCTTGATTTCCAGGGTGGCAATGACTTGACTCCTATTCAGGAATGGTTGCAAAGCGATGGGGAATCCTATGTTGGCGCAGACGGTAACATGGATGATGGTATCCTGAGCTTCACTGGCTACATTCGTATCGATAACCCAGGTGAAGTTGCTATTCGATCCGCATCCGATGATGGATCAATCGTTTGGATTGCCGGACAGAAGGTTGTTGACAATGACGGAGGTCATGGAGCACCTGGGCCAAGTCCAGACGGCAGCTACAACTTCGAAGAAGCTGGTTTGTATCCGATTGAAATTGCCTACTATAATGGCGACTGGACCAATGATGCAGGAGATCACGGTGGTGCGAACCTGGGAATCACTGCAAACGGTGACCCAATCCCCGGTGCGATCCTCTACAGCGCATCCGATATAGGTGCAACTGCCATTGCTGCCTCCTCAATCGCTAGTGCAGCGGGTGAAGCAGGTCTCCATGGTGCGTATTGGACCACAGAGCCCAAAGGAGCACAATTTGGAGAGGACTCACAAGGTCCGATTTTCCAGAATGTTCCGGGTGATGATCATGGTTTGGCTCTCTTCGGCACAGCTCCTCAGGGTCGATTTGTAGCAACAACCATGACCTATACGGGTAATGACCTGACGCCGATACTCGAATGGCTAGGAGATGATTCCGGTTCATTCATAGGTGCTGAAGGCAATCTTGATGATGGAATATTCCAATTCACAGGTTTCCTCAACGTGCCAGAAGCAGGTCAACATGCCTTCAGAAGTTCTTCTGATGATGGATCCGTGGTTCGTATTGGTAATCAGATCGTTGTCAACAATGACGGCGGACATGGTGCC
>JBDQII010000405.1:0-4364 GCA_040264395.1 Verrucomicrobiota bacterium | reverse complement strand
TTTAAACTGATTCTAAAATCATGTTGCCATATGCTGTGGTATCTCCAGTTCTGATTAATCCAATGGCTTGCGGAACTCTTTTTTTGAAATCATTGTGAAGTTCAAAGGTACGCTTGATTCCCCTGCATGCTGTATCGAATTCCTGTCGCTTTTCTTCTGTATTGCTTTCAACAAATTCATTGGCCATCCATATTTCGCCACATTTCCAATTTGGCAACAGAGCGTCAAGAACTTGAGGAATTGTTGGGATACCCCTCACCAGAGTCAGGTCAACGGTTTCAATCATTGGCCAATAAGGGAATGCAGCATCAGAAATGACGATGGTGTTTGTATGGCGTACCCTTGCAATCAGGTTTAACAAATCGGGGTTAATAATATCTTTGGTCAACATAATAAATATCGGAGTTGAAAACTATTTCACCCCCACTGGCATTTGCAATGAATTTGTCATTGAATAGGTCAAGCCCCAGGGGCAGGGCGGACAAGGAACAGGATGGGATTTTCGGTTTTTGACAGTATTTCCGGCCGAGATTTTAACCTTTTGAGTCCTGAATATCAGATGGCTGAACTAGCGGTAGAATGATTTCGATCATAGTGCCCTGTCCGGGTTTTGAAATTAATTTAACGATACCGGCGTGTGCTTCGACTATTTTATTGACTACCATCAATCCAAGGCCCGCACCTTTGGGCTTGTTGCTTTGCAACAAACCGTCGAATTGTTTCATCTTACGCTCATCCATTCCCAGTCCGGTATCTCGAAATGCAATGACCACGTGTTCTCCATTACCGGAATTTCTGTGTTCTGTTGATAAATGAAGTGTGCCACCGTTGGGCATGGCATCGATGCTATTCAATGCGATGTTCAAGAGTACTTGCTCTATTTGCCCGGGATCTGCCTGGATTTTTGGAAGTTGATCAGCTAATTCCATCTGGAAGTCGATATGGTGCTGTTTCATCTTATGCCGAGTCAAAAGGTAAAGATTTCGCGCCAGTGGGTTCAAATTAACAGGCGCAGTCTCAGGTTCGTTATGGCGTGCGAAGTCAAGGATTCGTTCAACAATGGTATTGAGTTGATCCATTTTTTTGCCAAGCAGCTCCACATCTTCATTGCGAGGGTCCTCCTCAGGGAAATTGAGATTAAGTGCGTGATAAACCATTTTCATCACGGTCAGTGGATTGCGGATTTCATGGGCAACCTCCGCTGCGAGCAAACCGAGGGCTGATAACTTTTCCCTCTGACGCAATTCCTCTTCCATGCTTCTGATGTCCTTGTTCAACCTTGCTCTTTGGATAGCTGTTGCCGACACATTGCTGAAAGCCTTGAGAATGTTAATTTCTTCATCTGAAAAACTATGCGTCTTTCCGGTATAGACATTCAGTACTCCCATGGGATCTGACTCGAGCATCAGCGGTACACTGAGCATGCTGACAAGGCCTTCTTCCCTTGCAAGTTCCGCATTGTGATACATGTGTGAGCCTTGTGTGTCCCTTAGTTGAATCGGTTGGCAGCGTCTTACCACGGTTCCAGCAAAACTCTCCTCTACGTGCAAGCGAGGTTTTGCTCTGTAGGACTCTCCTGCACCATGTGAGGCAGTTAACTCCAGCCAATCACCTGTTTCGTCCAACATGAGAACCGAGCACATGCGGGCAGACATCAGCTGGCAAGCCTCTCTGGTTACGGCTTCAAGTGCTTCCTCGAGGTCATAAGCGTTCTGGATCGTTTCGTTAACCTTGGTGAGAGATTCAAACATTTGAGCCTTGAACCTGATTTGTTCATAGAGCCAAGTGTTTTCAATGACCTTGGCAGCCTGAATGGCGAGGTTCGAGAGCATCTTCCGATCGTTCTCGTTAAATGCATTCTTGTGGGTGGCATCCACATTCAGAACGCCGCGCACTTGATCATTGATATCAAAGGGAACAGCCAGTTCTGATTGAACCTCGGCCCAAATGGAGACATAGCGGAGATCTTTCTGAACATCGTTGATCAATGCGGATTTGCCTTTCTTTGCAACCCAACCAGTGATACCTCGACCTATTGGAAGATTGAAATCAGCATAAGCCTCATCCGGTAAACCCACAGCAGCCTCAAGTTCCAAAAGTCCTGAAGTAGGATTGATCAGTGAGACACTTGCGGAATGAGCGTGCGTCAACTCAATGGCCTGCTGGAGGATGACATTAAGCGCGGTCTTTGGGTCAAGAGATTGGTGGATTAAATTGCTGACGCGGTAAAGCAATTTAATCTGTTTGTTTTCTTCCTTTAGTGCTTTCAATGTCTCTTCGTCGGACATGACCACACCTTAGCATTCCTAATCGAATGTTTCACGGAATATTCGAAATGAATCGATGTTCAAGGGGGTTATCTTTCATTTTAAATTGTGGCACACTTGCAGGTTCAAGGGGATTAATTTAGTTTGGACATCTAATGGATGAGACAAATGACATTCCTGAATTGGATGAAGCCATGTTTGCCTTCAGTCAAGCTGACTATCAACGGGCGGTAGACCTGCTTGAAGGCATTTTAAAAATATACCCAGATCAATTCGATGCCTTAACCGCATTGAGCATGGCATATTGCCGCCTAGGGAAATTGAATGAATCCCTCAAGCTTGGTTTGCAAGCTGAGCAAATACGTCCGCATGATGCCCTTGTGCACACGAACTTATCCTTATTTTATGTCAAAATGGGAAACAAGGAAAAGGCCGAGCATCATGGGTTACAGGCGAAAATTGCGTCCTGGAGATCCGACTCCGGAGCTGAAGCCCCGACAGCAAGTACGGGTAATGAATCAAACGCGGAAGATGATCTGAAAATGGCTGCCCCAAAAACCGAAACTTATAAAACTCCCTCGAAATTTCCTGATACGCCTTGGAAAAAATAAAATACCTCAATGAGGGTATTCCGCGTTGTGTTTTCAGGTGCCCCGTCCTGACCTTTTTGCCAGGAAAATCCCGGAAAGAATAATGACTCCACCAAACATCTGCATGGAACTCATCGATTCATGCAGAATAGCCCATGCAGCTATGGCTGCAACGAGAGGTTGGAAAAGAAGGCTCAAAGCGGAAATCGATGCTGGCAAGTGTGCAAATCCGTAAGCAATCAATCCCTGACCTAGAACCTGACCTGTCATCGCCAAGGCAAATAAGACCAGCCAACCTTGGATTGTGTAAGGGAATATTTTCTCCCCAATAGTCAGGGCAAAAACTCCCAAAGCTATGGTACTATACACCGCTGAACGTGCCATGAGGGGGGCGGTCCGCACTGTTACCCTCAGATGCTTCAACGATAGCATGTAGGCACCATAGAAAATGGCGGCCAAGATAGCGATGAAATCTCCATACAACTGCTCCTTTGAAATACTCAGGCTTGCTCCCGTCAAAAGAACAGCGCCGAGCATTGTTAAAATCATGCCAACTATAAACCAGCGAGTGATGCGTTCATTGAATAAGAATCTGGCTGCAATGGTGACAAAAATAGGGGCGGCATTGGTGAGCAGGGTGGCGTTGGCCACCGTGGTGTGATGCAACGCTTCATGCCAAAATGCCATGTCGAGTGCGAATAAAAAACCCGTGAGAGCAAACCACTTTGGCGAGTTATGTGCAGGTTTATTCTTCTCTTTTCGTTTGTTTGGTTGCGTGTCCCATGCTGCCCAGAGCCAAAGCATAGGCAGTGCAAGCAGCAGGCGGTGAAATGCTGTTGAAACAGGACCGAGCTCGCTTAGTCTGACCCAGATTGGAGCCAAGCCAATACATCCAGCACCCGCAAAAACGGCTAAAAACCCGATATGTTGTTGATTTAGTCTCTGCTTCACGTGGGGTGAATCTTTAATCGAAAAAAGAGACAGACTCAGGAAATAGATTTCCGTTTTTTCGCCAATTCAACTTTCAGGTCATCAAGTGGCAAGGTGTTGATAATATCCTTTTTCTCCAGCCAACCCTTACGTGCATGTTCTGCGCCCAAACGCAGAAAACCTGCATGATCCAAATGGTGAGCGTCGCAATTGATGACACACTTGACCCCTTTTTCCTTGGCGTATCTCCACCAACGCCAGTCCATGTCGAGTCGATAGGGGCTGGCGTTCAGTTCAATCCATGTACCTGTCCTGGCACAGGCATCAATGACCGACTGATGATCAATCGCATAGGGTTCCCTTTGAAGCAATAAACGACCGCTCAGATGACCCAGCATGTGCACTGTGGGGTTTTCAGCAGCCTTGATCAATCGTTGAGTCAATTGATTTCTGGATTGGGTGAATCCTTGATGAATACTTGCAACGACCACATCCAGTTTGGCCAATAGTGAGTCTTCAAAATCAAGTGATCCATCGCTCATTACATCGACTTCTGTCCCCGTAAGGAGTTGAAATG
>JBDQII010000404.1:0-4364 GCA_040264395.1 Verrucomicrobiota bacterium | reverse complement strand
CCATGTTGGATGCAGCAACCTATCCTGATCTTTGATTCATCTTATTCAACAATTATTTCAAAGGCTGTTCAGGAAATAAATCAGTGCACTGCGGTCTGCTGCATTGATAGGAGTTCGCGTTGGGTCCGGGTGTTTTTGTTCGAACAGTAATTCTTCCATGGAGGACGCTCCGTTGTTGTGCAGATAAGTGTCTCTCTGACTGATGCCTCGCAAAGATGGTGGATTGAATTCTACATTGCCAGCTTCGTCCTTGAGCCCCACATTGAACGTATCAGGGACAGTGTAATGCGGTGGCCTGTGACATTTGTGGCATCCCTGCTTGCGAAAAATTGCTTTACCTTCCTCAAAAATGTTTGAGTTGAAATTGCCTCTTGCGTGATGAATGGATGGAGGGACTTTCAGTGTTTTTAGGTAGGTCGCAATCAACTTTGCTTTGTCATCGATTGAACCACGGTGCAGCATGGTTTTATGAAGCGACTTTGCAATTTGATCCTCAAGGCTGTTTATTTTTCCCAACCACGAGAATGGACTCGTTGAATGCACTCCCAATAATGTCAAGATACGTTTGGGGGATCCAAAATGATCGTCCCCGAGGTTATCGTTCAAGAACCCGGTCGTGTGCCCCTCCGTATGACAGCTGTGGCAACTATACCAGCCCCGAAGGGAAAGGGTTGCGTCGAAAAACAATCTTTCTCCCTTGTCCGAGTCTGTTAGTTCCGGCTGAGGCCCCAGAGTGATTTCATGCACGACCTTGGACTGTTGAAGATTAATGACTGAGATGGAGTCTGAAAACTGATTGAGCACATAGAGCATGGTTTCCTCTCTGTTCAAAAGCATGTCTATGGGGCGATCCCCAACCAGTATTCTATCTGTGTAAGATCTGGGAAGTTGTGGGCGAATGGCAACACGATCCACACCTTGCAAGGCTGTGATGAGTGCACCATCCGATTTAACAAGGACTCGTCCCGGATCACCTCCGGGGCCGGTTTCGTCCCCCATGCCATATACACTTCCCAAGTGCATGGATGTTCTGCGAGGGTCCTGTAGTTCCTTCAAGGAAATACTTCTTACCTGGTTGTCCATCAAAACGCCCCAAGTAACCTCGGGGTTGATTGTTGTGGCATATGAATTCAATGATTCTCCGGAAAGCCATACTGTCGATTTGTCCGATTTCGAGGCAAAAGTCAGATTTGCGATATTATTCAGAGGTAGCTGGCAGGCCATGTATGTTGCCTGAGTTTCCAGGTTCATCATCACAATCATGCCGTTGAAAGCATCTGCGATAAGCAGATTATTTGTATTCGGTATGAAGGTAAGCTCACCTGGCGGAAAACTTAGATCAATCACTTGCTCGATTTGCCACAATGAGGTCTGATTTCTTGAATTGACCTTCGACATCAAGGAAACCCGTCTTGACCACTTGGAGGCGATGGCAATTCGGTTTGAATCAGGATGTATCACGATTCGAGTTGGATTCTGTGACAATGGAACGAACTCGGAGGAGCTTTCATCGAATTTGTTGTCAGCGAAGTGAATCATTCGAAGCCCATGCTGACTGTCATCAAGAATCAATATCTGACCCGAACTGCCAGGCATCAACATGTCCGAGATGCTCTCGGCTATTGATTGTTCAGCCAGGACACGACGGGTATTCAGATCCACCAGAGAAAGGCTTCCCGAATTACTGTTTGCAACGACTACTTGAGACTGCCCCTGGTTGCTCCAGGCCATACGTATCGGATGTCGCAGATGTGTCGACGAGGTGAGTTCTTCACTGTTCCCCTTGACCAGAGGCAGCCCACAACACACAACTATCCATGTAAAACGAATTACAGTTCGAAAATTCATGCTTATTCTTCATTCAACAGGATCCGAATCCCTCAGGTCAAATGGAATAGGCATTGATAAAACAGCGTTTAGGATAGATTGCATGGTGCCTCTTCATCTTTTATGTTCCTGCATATTGCTCTATGCGAATACTTGTAATTGAAGATGACAAGAAAATTGCTGGGTTCCTCGAGAAAGGATTGACTCAAAGTGGTTATGCCGTTGATGTGTGTCACGATGGAGACGAAGGGCTTGTGATGGCTCGTTCATTTTCATTTGATGCAGCTGTATTTGATCGAATGTTACCAGGCATGGACGGACTTGAGATCATTCGAATCATTCGACAAGAAGGAATTCAGACCCCAGTTTTGATATTGAGCGCCAAGGCTTCAGTGGATGACCGGATCGAAGGTTTACAGGCTGGCGGAGATGATTATCTGACGAAGCCTTTCTCTTTTACTGAACTACTGGCGCGGGTTCAGGCCTTGATTCGTCGTTCCAGTCATACAGCAGAGCCTACGCGTCTGGAGTGTGGAGATCTCGGTATGGACTTGTTGACGCGCGACGTTTTCGTCGGCGAGATCAAAGTGGAACTTCAGCCCAAGGAGTTTTCCTTGTTGGAATATTTAATAAGACAGCAAGGCCGTGTTGTGACCAAGACAATGATTCTTGAACACATATGGAATTACCATTTTGATCCTCAAACCAATGTTGTGGACGTATTGGTTTCTCGATTACGCAACAAGGTAGACCCGGAAAAGCAACGTATCCATACAATGCGAGGTATCGGTTATGTCCTCAAACCCCATTAAGCAATACATTCGCACCTTCGGATTCCGGCTGAATCTTTGGTATGCTGGAATTTTTACGCTCAGCGGAGCTGCAATGTTTTATTTCCTGTACTGGATGCTTGCCAACGCGGTGCTTCAAAAGGATCTGGCAGTTTTACAGAATCAAATTCTGGATTATTCTCGCATATACCGAGATGGGGGTGCGCCGGCATTAAGGCGCTGGTTGAAAGAACGCAAGCGGACCGGCGAGCTTAAATCATTTTTTGTCCGAATCACGACTCCTTCGGATCGTCAGGTTTTTCTTGAGGCTTCTGAAAAATGGCTGGAATTTGACGCCTACCAGATGGGGGCCCTTGTCTTCAAGAGTCGCGACTTTTTGAGGATACCTGAAACTGAGGAAGAAGATCTTCTCCTTGC
This sequence comes from Verrucomicrobiota bacterium, assembly GCA_040264395.1. Lineage (GTDB taxonomy): Bacteria > Verrucomicrobiota > Verrucomicrobiia > Limisphaerales > AAA164-E04 > AAA164-E04. The sequence continues at coordinate 1,329 of JBDQII010000404.1, read as the reverse complement.
CTATTCTCAATTATCAAACGGTTATATCCTGGTAGCGGGCAAAAGTATGGATAATCAGGAGACCTGGCTGGAACCTTTTCGTCGAGTATTCGTTGGTGCGATGATTCCGGTGGTGCTGCTCGGTTTTTTTGGGGGAGCTTTCCTTGCCTGGCGCAGTATGAAGCCGGTTCGGCAAATCAGTTCAGCGGTTCAAAATATTATTGATACCGGGAAACTAGATCAAAGAGTTGCATTACCTTCCACGGAAGATGAGTTGACGCAACTTGCCAGATTGTTCAATCGGATGCTCGAGCATAATCAGCGGCTCATAGGGTCGATGCGTGAATCCCTCGATAACGTTGCTCACGATTTGCGTACGCCTTTGACAAGACTGAGAAACGCTGCTGAATCAGCACTGCGTGAAGATAATGTAAGTGAGCAAACGGCCTCGGAGGCCTTGGCTGATTGCATGGAGGAATCAGAAAGAGTATTGACAATGATCGATACACTCATGTCTGTGGCAGAAGCTGAAGCGGGTGTCATGAAGTTGAAACTGGTCCCCACTGACCTGGCTCAGATTTTGCGCGAGTCGTTTGACCTTTACGAGCATGTAGCAGAAGATAAGTCACTTTCGGTCCAATTGAATTCAAGCTTAGGAATGATCGCAAACGCTGATCCACAGCGGGTTCGTATCGTTTTCGCCAATCTGGTCGATAACGCAATGAAATATACGCCCGAAGGAGGAAAGATAGTTGCCAGCATCAAAAGAATGGATGATCTGATTGTTCTGCAGCTGCAGGACTCGGGACCGGGTATTGCAGAGAAAGACATGGAAAAGATCTGGGATCGGCTTTTTCGGGCAGATAAAAGTCGCTCGCAGCGAGGATTGGGACTGGGGCTCAGTCTGGTGAAAGCCATTGTCGAAGCGCACGAGGGATATGTAGAAGTCAAGAGCCAGCTGGGTCGCGGATCTGTCTTTACCGTAGCTTTCAAGGCCAGATTGGATGAGGGTAAATTGGAAAATGTTCCACAGGAGCAGTTTGCTTGATTCCTCGAGATGATTCGGCCTCAAATCATTTCATTTATTTCGGCGCAAAGTGCCTTATCACAGAGGCGATTCATGAATTTAAGTGAAGGACTCTTTCTAATAGTCCTCCAAAAATCGGCACGCTGCATTGACTTCTGTCCTTTCGTCTTTCTATTGTTGAAGTCATTAAGGAAAATTCATGTTGGATGTCATTGAACAACTATTGGTATTGCAGGACCGAGACCAGAAAATCATGCGTCTGCAGGAAGAACTGTCTCGTATTGAACCCGAGCGCAACGCCTTGTTGTCCAAGGCAGATAGCT
>JBDQII010000403.1:0-4371 GCA_040264395.1 Verrucomicrobiota bacterium | reverse complement strand
GAATTGGAACTTCGGAATTACGCCCGCCTGATCCTGCCGGATTGGTCCTACGTGGACGATGCTCTTCAGAATGCCAGCGTCACGCCCTCCGTTTTCGGCTTTACGAAGGCTCAGCAAGAAGGGTAATTTTCATGCCATCATGTCGGAAAAATCGACACAGGAACAAGAATCTGAATCCAGAAGGTCATTGCATGAAAAAGCAGTCTCTGCTGTTTCCTTGCCTGAACCGATGGATACCGCCTCTTTTACGATGTCGGAGATCCTCAAGGCACCCATGCCATTGACACATCGTGCACCGACCAAATGGCTCACCAAATTAACACTTTTGCTTTTTGGTAATAAAGTCGTCGAGGTACGAGGTTTGAGGCACATCAATCCCAACATGGACCCCTTCATTCTGGCCTTGAACCACAGCCAGAAGCTTGAAGCAATCTACATTCCTGCCTTGCTGCATTTCCTTCGAAAAGGAAAACTGGTCCACTTCCTGGCAGATTGGAATTTTTGTCTGGTTCCCGGAATTTGGGTGCTCTATTATTTTGGTGAAGTCATTACGGTCGCTCGTAAGCCAGCCAGACCCAAGTTTTTAAACGTGTTCAAACCGATGTTTGTCAAAGGACAAGGAAGTTTTGATCAGGCACTTGATGCCCTTGAATCCAGACAATCTCTGGGGGTGTTTCCAGAAGGAACCACGAATCGTCAACCAGAAGTCCTTCTCAAGGGGTATTCGGGCGTGGCACAGATGTCGCTGAAAACAGGCGTACCCGTTGTGCCTGCCGGCATCCGCTTTCCGAAGCACTCAAACCAAGGTCCCATTTCTGAATATATTCCGTTCTCCATTGAATTCGGAGCCCCCATCCATCCTGGCCCCCCTCAACAGAAACCTGCTTTGAAGAAAGTGCGTGATTGTCATTTCGAGGTGATGTCGGCTATCTCAAAGCTTTCGGGAAAGACCTGGAATCGTCAGCAACGCAAAAAATGAGTTTATCCCTCTCCTCTAAAGTCAATGTGATTAACGTCCAAACGAAAGAAGACCGTGATCGTGCCATATCGGTCCTGAAGCGGACCTATGATCAGGAAAAACATTGGATTTATGATGCCGATGATTTTTTCCCGGAGGCAGACCTCGAACGTGATGATATTTCCTGGTTTGTAAGTCAGGTCAAAGACCAGCCTGTCGGCGTATTACGGGTCATGTATAATCCTCCTCTTGAGCTCTACAAAGAGTATGGCTTCAAGCAATTGGACAGTGGAATGGATGTCGAGGCTTTCGTGAATGAGAACAAGATTGCGGAGATTGGAAGGTTTGCTGTCTTACCCGATTATCGACGCTACATCGTTGTGGTTGCCGCACTCATGCGAGCCGCCAGCCAGGAAACCGTAGAACGCGAGTATTCACATTATGTCACGGACATCTTCGAAGGAGAGAAACATAGTCCCTATGAATTTCATACCCGCGTGATGGGTTTCAAACCCGTCGCCACACATGACGTAGGCGAGCTGAACTGTCCTAATCGTCGTATCACCATGGTCCTGGATATTCACGAAGCCTATAATCGTATCCGCAAAAAACAAAAATGGATTTTCAGGTTCTTGACCAAAGGCTGGAGTGATGAACTTCATTCAAAACTCCTGGATAAGGACTAACTTCCAAATCGAAGCATTAGCTTCTCATCTCGTTGATTCAGTTCACTGAATAGTTCGAAAGATTCGTTCTTCAATGGAAGGTATTCAAAGGGGCCCTTGCCGGATGGATCCTTGGCATTCTTGACCACTTGCGGACCTGAAAGCAACACCTTCAAACCCAGCCCCAAAAGAGCCGTATTGACTTCATGAACCGCAATCTGATGCTTCATCCTTGAAATTAGCGGCAACAGACCTTTGATCATGATATTATCAGGGAATGAATCCCCTAGCTTTTTCAATTGACCCTCGAATTGATCAAGCGGTAAGTCTCCAAAAGCAACAACTTGATCGTAGAATTTGAGAAAGTCATCTATCTGCTTTTTGGGGTAGGGATTGCCATTTTGTTGACTGAGCCGTGCTGAATACTGACTTTCTGCCAGAAGAACCTCTTTAGCCGTCATACTGACAGGTAAATTGCTTAGATCTTCCAGCATCCCCTTCAAGACTGGTTTGGGAAATGCCGTTGATTTCCAGGCACAAAGATTGGCTACAATCTTGAACGTACTCGATTCGATCAAACGGGAGATCAATATTCCATCCTGCCCTATGTGACGAGAGAATGCCACTGCTGAAACGATCACATTGGAAGCTTGTTCAAATTCCTCCTCTTCAATAAGCCATCTAGCCTGGAGCATCAATCCTCGTTGAAGCTGTTTGGCTGCGCTGGCTAAATCAATCCACGGGGAATCATCCACCTCGCTCCCCCAGTTGGCATGACCTAATCTTGAAGCAGTCTGGACGAGTTCAAGAACTGGCTCCAGGCGTTCCAGTAATTTCCTTTCATCGACTTGGATTGTATTCTCCTTGGCATCCGGCTGACTGACATGAATAAGCTGCAGGAGTTTTTTTTCGACAGGACTTAGATTCTCCAACTGAGCAAAGGCTTGGATGTAAAAATCAGCAGCGTTGCTTTTGGCCGATGAATCTTGTGCATTTAAATCCACATTCCCCATCTGTATAGCTGTAGTGAAACAAAGAACCAGCCATCTGGCTTTTCCCATTATGATGAATTGCGAATGCTGCATGATGCTGAAGAGATAGCTACTCAAGTCGAAGCGATCAATATGAAAACTCACCAAATGATTACTAAGAGGCTTTACCTGCTCGCCCAAATGACAGGGGCAATAAATCAATCCAACCACCCGCCTGCAAATCCAGCTTTCTTCAATCCTGCCTGAATATAAGGGCTACGTTTCATGATATTCCATATGAATTCCGAACGGTAGTTTTCTATCATCAGTATGATCGGTCCTTGATCTATCCCCAGATGTTCATTATCGAACCACCCTTTTCCAGGAATTACATGACCATGCCCTAATGATACAGATTCGAACTGGAAGGATGGGTTGAAGGAATCTACAAATCCGTATTGAGTGTATAAATCCTCACCGTATCGATTTACCATGGCCTTTAAAGCAGGAATCACAATTTCTGGAGCGAAGGCAATGCTCCCTCCCACTGCAGTTGGTGCTATCGTTCCGTCATCACGCGTTCCAAGAGCCGATACCCCACGGGCGGTGTACGTCCAGAAGTGCCTTTTTTCACCCATGTACTCCAAATCAACATTAGAAGGACCGTCACAGGCCGTCAGCCCCCATATATTCGAACTGTAATCTTTCCATCTCATGGGATTCTCAATGGCGTAGCTTCGCTGAGCATAGGTAGCACGTTTCGAATTCTCAAAGTAATCGATCCCCTGCCGTTTGATAAATTTGTCCTGAATCCCACGGCAATCGATCCAAACATGAGAATATTGATGGCCAAAAAGTGGGGTGAAATTCACATGGAGTTGACCATAAAAATCATTCCATGTGCAGGAACGGACAAAGGTTTGCCAGGAATCATCGCGAGCCGGATGGGTAGGACTCCCCATCGCTAGAATATAAAGCAGCATGGCTTCGTTGTACCCTTTATAATCATGCTTCAACATGCCGGTTTCTGGCTTCCAACCGTGAGAGATCAAACCACCACGGACTTGCGCCCAACCCCAGTTGACCCGTCGATAAAGGAAGTCGGACAATTCACGAATCCGCCTTTCGAGTTTGTTATCCGAGTCGTAATACTCGCGACAAAACAATACTCCAGCCATCATAAGGGCCGTATCAATCGTAGAGAGTTCGACCTTTCGAAATCGTAACCCGGACTGCGGATCAAGAAAGTGATAATAAAAGCCCCGGTGACCTGTCGTTTGAATGGGGTGTTCGGTTTGCCTGGATTTCACGAAGAATTCCAGCGTAGCCAAGGTCTTCTCCACAGCTTGATTCCGATTCAAAAACCCTCGGTCAACGGCAACGGGATAGGTAGTCAAAGCGAACCCAACCCCCGCAATGCTTGCAAAGGCATTTTCTCTGGGCGCTCGATCCAGCGTGAGTCCATTTTTCGGGTTCGAATAATCCCAGAACCATTTGAACGTGCGTTGTTGTACGTCATTCAAAAAATACGTATCGTCGTCATTCAATGATTGCGTGGCAGCGCAGGCATCAAGGGGCTGCATGCATTTCAAAATCATGATGCAAAGGACCCAATGATGGATGGTTACTGTGTTGGTCATCGTTCGATGCTATTTCACGGGTTCAGATTTTCAGTGTATGGGAATCCAATTGGATGCAAGTTTCATTAAAGTCGCATCACGGGAGATGAACAGAACAGATTTCAAATCAGAAGCTGATCAATCACCGAGGACTCTCG
>JBDQII010000402.1:0-4383 GCA_040264395.1 Verrucomicrobiota bacterium | reverse complement strand
ATTCAATTCCCGGGATCAGGAGACATTTTCATCGGGAAAACACCCCATAGCTTCAGTATGCAGGCTGGCAGTTGTTGGACTGCGGGCTGTCACACGCAAGTCCACGGCTCCATGGTGGACCCCAAAATGCGATTCTGATCAAAATAAGAATGCATATGACTGCTTTCACTCCCAAAAAATCCCTCCATCACCTCGCAGGAACCTGCATTCGTTTTTTTTTGCTGGTGGCTATGGCCACGGATTTAGTTATCTTACAAGGCGAAAACGAACCACTCCCTCCACCAACTGCTAGGAACGTTGACTTTAATGCGGATATCCTGCCTATCCTCAAAGAATCCTGCTTTCAATGTCACGGTCAGGAAAACATCGAGGGAGATTATCGTCTGACAAGTCGTGCAGAAGCACTCAAAGAGGGTGACTACGGATCCAACATTGAAATCGGCAACAGCGCTGAGAGCACATTGATTCAATTTGTGGCTCATCTGGAGGAAGACTACGAAATGCCTCCCATTGGCAAAGGAGATAAACTCACTAACGATGAAATAGGATTATTAAGGGCGTGGATCGATCAGGGGTTGCCTTTTGAAGACATCTCAGAGGAATCATTTTATTTCAAGGTAGCACCTCAATTACGGTTCATTGCAGTTGACGGTAACAAAAATGCCTTCCGCGAGCACTACTGGATGCGCGATGGTGTCAATGGCGGCATTCAAAATTTTGAATGGAAACAAACGCTCGAAGGTGGCACTTCCTTTTCAGGTGATGGCAGAATAACGGCCCCCAATGACAGATACAGCGTCGAAGCCGAAATTCAAAAACGAGATCTTGGATTTTTCCGTTTTGGGCTGGATCAAGCGAGAACATACGACGACCCTCACGGTGGTTATTCTCCCAGTTTCAACCTCGGTCCATATGCGTTGAATCGTGATCTTCATCTGGACCTTTCCAACGTCTGGTTTGAATTCGGATTGAATCGACCTGATCTGCCCAGCTTGACCGTTGGTTACGAATACAGATCACGCAACGGCAGCAAATCCATGCTTCAATGGGGGCCTGCCTTTGATGCAGCCTTTAACGGTCGAAGTATCTATCCCGCCTGGAAACGTATCGATCAGGAAACACATATCATCACGCTTGGACTGGAGCATGAATGGAACGGATTCCGTATCCAAGATGATTTTCGTGGTGAGTTCTACAGCCAAACCCACACACTGGAAACGGGAGATTTCATCAGCGACGGGGACCCGCTTCCCGGCTTTGTGTCAACACAGGAAGATGACTACGACCATTTTCAGGGTTCCAATGCGCTCACAGTGCAAAAAAAACTCAAACCATGGTGGCTGGCAAGCGGTGGTTACTACTACTCACACCTTGACGGAGATGCCAATCTTGCACTGGGAAACTTCGATCCCAGCAATCCGGCAGGAGCAGGCATACCTTTCTCCACAAGAGGGATCCAATTGAGCAGTGAATCCCACATCATGAATCTCAACAGTCTTCTGAAACCGTCGCAACATACGACCGGTTATGCAGGCATTCAAACAGAATGGACCCGGCGCAAAGGAGCCGGAAACACGACTTTCTTTGGCACTCCCACCACCTTGGGCAGCAATGTTGACCGTTTTCAAATCGAAGAAAACTTTGGGTTACGGCACACAGGCATCGCAAATACGATTCTCTACACAGACGTCAGGATTCAGCAGGAATCCATTGGCCAGACCGAAAACTTGCTGTTGGATGACAGCTTTGATTCTCGCGAGGATTTCATGCGAGACACGAATGCCACGGGGCGGCACGCAGACTTGGAGTTAGGAACTACTTTTTCACCGTGGAAGCAATGGAGTTTCAACCCTACCTATGGATACAGACGACGTCATCACGATTTCAATAACCTCCTGGATACCGATCTTGGACCACAGCCCGGAAACGGGTATCCGGCGGCTATACTTGAGCGCGAAACGGAAGGCCAGAACTGGGGATTGAAGACGAAATGGAAACCCGCTCGCTGGCTGAAGACATCCCTTGCCTATGAAGGTGAACAATCCGATTACAGAACCACGGTTGGAACCTTGAACCTGAATGGCGTGACTTACCCTGCTGGCAGTCTGCTGGCAGGCAATTTTGACAGTCACACCTATCGTTTCACCACTACACTGACTCCTGCTGTGCGGTGGTTCTGGACAGGATCGGCAAGTTACACCGACTCGCGGATTGTTTCCGGCATCAATGACAATAATACCATCGCACCCTACGCAGGTGATCTCTACACTTTGTTTTCCTCATGGACATTCTTATATGATGAATCAACCCGATTGATGGCCAACTATACATTCAGCCATGCCGACTATGGTCAATCCCTGCCCTTGGGATTGCCCATGGGATCGGAATTCAGCCAGAACGCGTGGCAGTTTGAAGTGCACAAGCAGCTTTCGGAACGTGATACACTCGGAGTTCAATATGCCTACTACCGATACCGAGATGACTTAAGTAATGGTTATCTCGATTATGATGCTCACGGTATTTTCATCACCTGGACAAAAGTTTTTCAATAATTTAATCAGATCAAACAAATCAATGGATCAAGATAAACCATTCCGCATCGCCCTCATCGGTCTGGGCAGGGCCGGCCAATTCCACTTACAAAGCCTTCGGACTTTACCTCAAATTGAACTTGCACATGTCGTGGATGTAGATCCAGAACAAGCTGCGCGTATTGGTAGTGACTTTAATTGCGCGAGTTCCACCCAAATGGATGCAGCGCTTGAGGATGACTCCATCGAGGCTGTCATTGTAGCGACCCCTACAGGCGAACATTATCAACAGATCATTGCATCATTGAATGCAGGCAAAGCCGTTTTTACCGAAAAACCGCTTGGTAACGGTTTGAATGAAATCAGGGAATGCTTCAGCACATCACAAAAAGCAGGAAAGGGCCTGTTTGTTGGGTTCAACCGCAGATTTGACCCGAGTTTTGCCGACTTGGCCAGTCAAGTTCAGGCTGGCGCCATCGGTTCCCCTCAATTAATGCGTCTCACTTCCAGAGATTCCCCTCTTCCCTCAATGGATTACATCCGGACGTCCCACAGCATTTTTCATGATTGTATTGTTCATGATTTTGACATGTTGCGTTTCATCACGCATGAGGACCCCATAGAAGTGTATGCGATAGGAAGTAACTTTGTGGACGACATCCGGGATTTGAAAGACCTCGACAACGTCCTCGTGTCGCTTAAATACGAGAGCGGTTTATTGGCAAGTATTGATGTGAACCGCTTCGCATCCTATGGGTATGATCAACGCATTGAGGCCTTCGGCGGTCAAGGGATGATTCAGGCTGAAAATAGATCTCCCAGATCAACCGTCCTTTCCAACCACTCAGGTATCAACAGGCCGCCCATTGAGCACTCCTTCCCAACCCGTTACCGAGAGGCCTACGTCGAAGAATTGAAAGTTTTTCATCATTGCATCCGCACAGGGAAACCCTTACCCATTGGTGAATCTGATGTGATCATGAGTCATATCCTGTGCGACAAGGCGGAACAATCGTTCAAAGAAGGCAGGCCCATAAAGCTTTAGGCTTGCACCCGCATGCGTTTCATTTATCACACGCCACACGAACACGCACAATACCCGGGTATTATTGAGGGAATTGCATCGAAAACCACCAAAGGACATGATCAAAGCTCACATGGCGGATCTCATGAATTACTAGCGAGTACTCCTTCAAAAACGTAAGGACAAAAACAAAATGCATTCTCTCCATGAGCCACAGGTTTATTGTGTAGCAAAGTATCCGTAGGTATCACTGCTGAGAGTGGTGTCATTGTAAGCGCCGTGTCGCCTCCAATAAATATCTACGATGGTCAGACTCTCCTTGAAGTGTTGGGACTAGCTGAAGCAATCATGGGCCAAAGACCAAGGGTGGCTGTCGCAGATCGAGGTTACCGACGAGTTGATGAAATCAATGGAACAACCATCCTGACACCGAAGTCCGCAGATAGAAATACCACTCAGAGCAAAATGGAAAAAATAAGGCGTCCAGTGAGTGATTGGACCTGAATTCCCGTGTGAAAAGGGCGGCAAGATTATGGATTAGGAATTGTTAATTGAGCGAATCTGAAAAAAACTTCGGCAGAATCTGGGGTATCGCAAACTATATGGGAAATGAACGTTGATTTTAATGAGTTACAGCCTGAATCTGCACTGCCAGAGGCAGATTTCATTCGATTATTTGCTCGGCATGAATTGGAACTTCGGAATTACGCCCGCCTGATCCTGCCGGATTGGTCCTACGTGGACGATGCTCTTCAGAATGCCAGCGTCACGCCCTCCGTTTTCGGCTTTACGAAGGCTCAGCAAGAAGGGTAATTTTCATGCCATCAT
>JBDQII010000401.1:0-4409 GCA_040264395.1 Verrucomicrobiota bacterium | reverse complement strand
TACTTATGTAGTTGCAGGAATTTCAGGGATTGTGGAATCTTATTATTGACTAATGAAGAATGTCAAATTTTTTAATGCTTAAAAAGGGGGGCATTCATCACTTGCACAATAACTTGTGATTAACTATGCAGTATATTGTGATTAACTATGCAGTATAGCGTGTAATTTTATAGAGTAATACCACTTGCAGCTAGTGCCAAAGGGAGGGATGGACTCGTCCTTATTCAGGGAAGTATCAGATTCGGGTTTACCTTGAAGTCGAGAACAATCCCATTGGTCTGGGATTGCTTGAAACTCGCAACATGTGCGTCCATGAAAAGAGTCATTGCTCCGCCATTTGGATAGCGTTCGCCGTGCCGGTAGCCAAGATTATTGGTGGAAAGGTTGATAATGGGGGGATGATTGCGCACATAAGCAAGATCTGATACCAACAGAGTTTGGGTTGGTTGGCGCACACTCCCCAGCTTGGCTGTATCGGCAGAAGGAAACTTGCCCCTTGGGTTAGGGAAGTTTTTGGATGTGTACTGATTCATTCCATAACTTATCTTCCAGGGATTGCCTCCCTTGAGGGGCTCCTTGAGACGGATGGGGCATTGTGAAACACCGTTGGTAAAGTTTTGGCCTTGTTGCGCAGCATCGAATTTAGAGCGTCCATAGTAGCTAAACAGCAATGCTTCGAAATTATTGATATTCGCGTCGTGGATGTAAGAATTTGGTCCCTCACCCCATGCGTATGGTAGTTTGCCATCATTATCGTCCACGTACATAAAGATCGCGAATCCCATTTGTTTCAGATTGCTTCTGCAAAGAGTTGAATTCGCTTTATCCTTGGCCTTGCTCAAGGCTGGTAGAAGCATGCCTGCAAGGATCGCTATAATGGCAATAACCACCAGTAGCTCGATCAGTGTAAACGCACAAGTCGATACCCTTTGCTTGGGAATGAAAGAGGAGGACATGTGTTTTCTATAGCGATGGCGCAGAGGGGTGTAAAGTAGAAAACACCTCCATGAGGCCGCTAATAGCTCCTTTGTTTTTAAATGGAAAACCATGCAATCTCTGTTAAAATATACCCTTCTTGGGAGGTAGATTGCCCTTTCTGTTGGCTTTATCTCCTGTCAAAGCAGGTGCTGGGGCTGGGGAGCATCAAACCTGAAGTAGCAAGGAGATAACCAACTTTTACAAATGCGAAGTTCTGATGGGGTTCACATACTTCATGCCAGTTAGGATCGCTTTATTTCCACTTGACATCTTCTCACCTGCTGTGTTCTTGGTGGTGAAAAGAATCAAGAAAAAGATGCGATCTGATCTTTTGTTAACCTACAATGCCGTCACGCTCAGATCGACACTCTTTTCATGAATAGAGGGAGATTCGAGGGGGAGAAAATTCAAAAAAAGCAAGGCTTCTTGTACAAATTTACCATGAAGATTGCAGGCCTATTGGTCCTCAATAAAAAAACGCCTCCGGATCTGGAGGCGTTTTCTTTCAATGCTGAAATTGCTAGAGATTTTACTCTGCGCCGCTCGTGATCCAAAGCTTGATCAAGTCGGTTTGTGCTTTTGATAGCAAATCTCCTTTAGGAGGCATGCGGTCATCGTGATCTGCTGGAAGGATGACACGCGTATAGAGAGAACTTTCATCAGGTTTACCGCTGACAACGATAGCTTCTCCGCCTGCACCCTTGAGTGTCGCAGCAAGCGAATCTAGGCGCAGCTTGGCTTTCTGCTTGTCCTCCCCATGGCAGTCCGCACATCTCTCCTTTAAAATCGGTAGGATAAATTCTCCAAAAACACCACTTTCCTTGGATGCGACTTTTATTTCTTCCACAGCTACGACCTCAGCTTCAGCTTTGGCTCCCTTGACGATCCAGTTACGAATTTGAGCGATTTCGTTTTCACTCAAAGGCCCGTTTTTTGGAGGCATCAGGTCATCATCATCTGCAGGCAAAGTAATTAATTGGAATAAACTACTGCCGATCAAATCCCCTGCTACAACAATTTTGCCATCGGGTGTGCCTTCCATGACTGCGGCGTAGCTATCGAGACGCAGTTTGGATTTCTGTTTTTCCTCCCCATGACACTTGACACAATTTGCCTCAAGGATAGGCATGATGTGCGTGGCGAAGTCTGGGTCTTCGGCAACCACCAATTCAGTTGGTTCTTCAGTTGCGCTGCTTTCAAGAGCTTCGCGTTGAGTTTTCAAAGCTGCCAGACGGGCTTTGCTCAAGAGTTCCTTCTCCCATCCCAGGTTAATCTCCAGAGCGTCATTGCCGGATTTCTCCATGGCTGCTTGAAAAGATTTTGCTGCATCTTCGCTCACCTTTGTCTGCCATAAATAAAGGTTTTTCAGTTTCTTCAACGTTTTCAAAGCATCCATACCGCTCGCACTTACCTCGGTACCATACAAGTTGAGATAAACGAGATTGGACAACCCTGTTAGGTGCTTGAGGCCTGCGTCAGTGATTTTGGTTTTTTCAAGATGCAAACGTTCCAGACTTGTGAGATTGCTCAGATGGGCAACACCCGCATCCCCGATGCCTGCATTTTTGATATCTAATTCCATGATCCCCGGGATTTCTTTCAAGACTTCGAGATCAGCGTCTGTAAGAACGCGCCCTTCAAAAGTCTTGGGGGGGATCAATACACGCACACCCTCGACGTCTTTGGCGATACCCAACACCTGGCCTCCGTAAGATTCAACCGTTGCGATGGCAGATTGTTCATCCGCTTGTAACCCGGCAATCCATCCTGTCGCCAGGCATCCGAGTAAAATGACAATTAATTTGTTCATATTCCTAATATTGTGGCTTGGTTTACTTATCCAATCGGATTTTTCATTGTCGGTCAAGTCAAGGGTGCACGATCCTACAAGTTGTTTTCTTTAATCGCCAAAAAGGGGCTTTTTTTCAGGTTTACAGCGCCGGTTCTCTCATCTTATTGATCAGGGAAATGCTGAAAAGTAGTCTTGAAACTGGTTTTTATTGCGTTTTCTTTGGGTAGAGTTCTTAAATCAGGCCATCATAAAGCTCACAATTACGAAATAAACGAGTCAGACGATGGAAGATTTATCGAGAAAAGCCTCTCAGCACAATGCTGAGATATGGGACAAATTGGTTGCCATGAAGAGTGGATTTACAGCTACTGTCTCTGCGCGCGCTCTCAACAACCCTTTGCCCTACATAAACATTTATCAATGGTTGCCAAAAGGAGTTCAAGGACGTCGTGTGCTTTGTCTGGGGGCTGGAGGTGGTAAACATGCCCCTCTGTACGCAGCTGCGGGAGCAGACGTGACTGTCGTGGATATTTCTGAAGCGATGCTGGAAAAGGATCGGGTCATGGCCGAACGATATGATTTTCGCATACGAAGACTTCGCCGCTGCATGACGGATCTTCATGGTTTGATGGAAAAAGAGTTTGATCTGATCATGCAACCCGTGAGTAGTTGTTACATCCAGAACATCGAAGGCCTGCATCGAGAAGTTTCTAGGGTGCTCAAACCAGGAGGGTTATACATTGTTCAGCACAAGCAACCTTTCAGTCTGCAAACCACACCCAAACCGGAGTGCGGTAAGTATGCGGTGGAGGTTTCCGCAAGATACCAGGGAACGTTACCTCCCATCGATGGTAGTGAACACAGGGAATCTGGGGCCATGGAATTCCTACATACATTGGAAGCTCTTGTCGGTGGCTTGTGCAGACATGGCTTCGTCATTGAAGATCTTCGTGAGCCCTGGCATGGGAAAGCAGACGCTTTGCCCGGAAGTTTTGCTCATCGCTGCGAATATGTGCCTCCTTACTTGGCAATGAAAGCTCGCAGACGTATCGATTCAGGCATTGCAATTTCACCGATCATCGCCGACAGTGATTAGGTATTGGAATTAACCTTACTGCTGTCTCAGTGGCGTTAGTCTGCCAACGCAAGCATGAATCAATCTTTTTTAACGCAAAAATGAACACTTTATCGAAATTTGCTGCCTGTTTTCTTCTGGTCGGTCTGACCCTTTTGAAGGCTCAGGACAATCAAGTTGAAGCCTTTCCTGTCATTGAATTTGAAACACCTGTCTACCAATTCGGTACTGTGCAGCAAGGCGAGGAAATTCGTTATGACTTCAAATTCTTCAACAGAGGCAACCAAGTCCTCAAAATCAAGAGTGTAAGGCCCGGTTGTGGTTGTACGACTGCAGGTGAGTTCTCCAAGTCCATTGAGCCGGGGCGTTCTGGAATTATTCCGATCAAACTCAGTACAACCAGATTCAAGGGCCCCTTAAGCAAATCGGTTACCGTTACCAGCAATGATCCAAAGCATCCAACCTCCTTCCTGCAGATCAAAGGTAAAGTCTGGATGCCAGTTGTCGTGGACCCGCAGGTTGCCGCATTCCCAGCGCTCAAATCTCTCACGGGTGAGAAAACTT
>JBDQII010000400.1:0-4456 GCA_040264395.1 Verrucomicrobiota bacterium | reverse complement strand
GAACCTGAACCTGAACCTGAGCCTGAACCTGAGCCTGAACCTGAACCGGAGCCTGAACCTGAACCTGAACCGGAACCGGAACCTGAACCTGAACCGAAACTTGACGCTGCATTCACCAGCCCGGGTGACCACGAAATTTTTGAATTAAATTTCAATCATACGTCGCCGGTGGTTGAGATCCCCATCGAACTGGATGTGAACCATGCGAACCCCATCGTTTCGATTGAATTGTTTGCCAACCAGCAACTCATCCATCGATTCACCCGCAGTCCTTTTCGAATCATGTGGGCTGCGGAGAAATCGGGTGCATTTTTATTGGAAGCCAGGATCGAGGATGCTGCGAATAATGTTATCTGGGTAAATCCCATTCAGGTGCAAGTCGTCCATTATTCAAAGCAAGTTCTATTGATTGAAAAATTAAGCAACAGGCAAACCCAACACATCAAAGAGGCATTATTCAATATGGGAATTCAGCTTCGAGTTATGCATCCGGCACAGGTCCATGCGGAGGATTTGATTGGGTTCGAGCTCGCCATATGGAAGGAGTCCATTGCGGACTCCATTAGTTACCCCGAACTGACAATTACCCTTCATCATTGGAACCTCGCGGGCAACCCTGTCTACCTCATGACACAAGAAGCTCTGATATCAGAAGACCGGAATAATCTCCCCACAAATGAATGGTACGCATTGGCAAACCTCCAAGAGATAAGCTTTGTTGAAGATGCACTCATTACAGAGACTATTCATAACCCATCCAATGAGCCCTTTCTCATGGGGCAATACGGTGACATTCACACCATTCCGTTACGGACAAATACAAGCGCCACCGCTCAGACCAGCCACCCTGATTTCATCCCCATCTTGACTCACAGATTGACCGGAGATGCTGTCATGGCCGCAGTCCCTCCCATGACAGAGGGATCAACAGTAAAGGGAAAAAAAGCAATCCAACTTTTCCCGATGATACCAGCAAATATTAACGGTGAAACCTCCACCTTGCGTTCACTCTTTCAGAACACGGTGTGTTGGTGCATGGATTGCGCTCCCTGCGAGAACATGGATTTATCCGTTGGCATATCCACTCCAAACCCCTCCCCAAATCATGACACACATCAGAAGGTGTATGTTGAATTAAGACATCAAGGTGAGTGCAATGCCTCAGGAACCGTCATTGAGATACAGTGGTCTGAATCACTGGATCTCATTCAATGGAATGCAAGCGCAGGTTGGAGTGAGCCTATTCTTAATGGATTCCGATTCCACCTTGGGGTTGTGACCAGCGCCAGCAAGGAAATATTTGAGTTCACATTTCAACCAGCCTCAGAAACCTATTCAGCCATCATGGCCAAGGTAGATACCAATAACAGTGAACCTTATCAAAGAAACAACACTGCCATCAAAGTCATCCACAACAGTCCGTCAATCGTCGCCCCCCCTCTGGCAATTATTCCTCTACCCAATCAACAACATGCCGTATTTGCCCAAAACCCATTTCCAAATTCTGGTGAATGGAATATTGAATGGTCAACAGATTTGGTCAACTGGATGGAAATCTCACTTGATCAAGGGAACGTCATTCTTCCCCTCAAAGATGTTACCCCCACCGCAGAAGAAACACTTTTCTTCCGACATTTACCATAATTTTTGATGCCATTGATTGCACCGGTTTGAATTATTCAAGAGCAAACTGCAATTCCAAGGGCCTGTGATCCGATCCAACACGTGGCCCCACTTGATGATCCAGCAGTCGAATTGAGCGATCCACAAGACAGAGATCGATAGGAATCCCTATGCCCGGCAAGGCAGATGGCCAGGTGGATGGAAACATAGACGAACCCGGCAAGGCATACATTAATTGATGTTGATTCAAAAGACGGCGTACCGGGGGATGCCACGGGGTCGCATTGAAATCACCGATCATGATGCATGGTTTCTTTTGCCCATGCAGATGGCGACTGAGGTTAGTCAGATAGTTATCTCGTGATTGTGTATAGTTTTTCCCAATAGGGGGAACAGGATGTACAGCGAGAACAGCAAGGGTTTTTCCGTCCCGGAAACGCAGTATCATCTCAACCGCAGGCACCTCCAAAGCGTCCAGCTTTAATCGGGCATGGGAGTCGAATTCAAATTTGGAAAAAACGGCCATTCCAAAATTGTCTTCCCGCGGATGGAGTATCTGGTAAGGCCATCGTTTATTCAGAACTTCCATCGATTGAATCCATTGATCGTTGACTTCACTCAACAAGATGAGATCGGCATTCTTATTTAAAAGGTAATCAATAACCTTCTGCTTTGCTTCATTATCCGAATGTACGTTCAACCAAATCAATGACTGTGATGAGACGGGAAAACCATCATGCTTGTCATTTCGTGAGGGCCTCGCCCAGTCCCAGGGGGACATCACATAAAGATTCAGCCCAGCAATAAAAAATATTCCGAATACGTATCTGAATTCTTTCAACCACAAAGAAAAAATCAGCCCTAACGATGCAAGCAGAACATAATGCATTCTAAAATGATCCGCCAAAGCTAGCATCCAAAAATCAAACGGCAACAAAGGCAAAATCGAAAAGGCAAAACCGCCCCATGCAATCAACGGCATTACGTACCTGACCCCTGTTTTTCTTCCTAACAATCCATTCGCCATTGTTTTATTTACACCTCGGATATATGGTGCGTTTCAGAATAATTATGGCTTTGCTGGAAATCACCCATCTGAAGAAAAATTATCGCTCTCCGGACAATCAGATCCACACGGTGCTGGATGTCCCCGAATTCTCCATGCAATCCAAAGAGCAAGTGGGACTTTGTGGCCGCAGCGGAACTGGGAAAACGACTTTCCTTCACTTGATTGCAAGCATCCTCACCGCCAATGAAGGCCAAATCAAGCTGGATGGTCAGGATATTCAATCGATGCGGGAATCGGAGCGGGATCGAGTCCGGGCGTTCCAAATAGGTTATATTTTTCAGACCTTCAATTTACTGCAAGGCTACACCTGCTTGGAAAACGTCCTCCTCGGCATGAGTTTTGGTCCGGGCTCCGACCGTGCTTATGCCACCGAGTTACTGCAGAAGGTAGGTATGGAAGACCGGCTTCACCATTACCCTCGACAGCTTTCAACCGGCCAACAACAGCGTATTGCTGTGGCTCGAGCTCTGGCAAACCGACCGAAGCTTGTGCTTGCAGACGAACCCACAGGGAATCTGGATCGACAGCACGCGATAACCGCGCTCCAATTAATCCGGGAGGTTTGCAAGGCAAATGGAGCCGCCCTGTTACTGGTAAGCCATGACAGGCATATCCTGAAGTCGTTCGATCATTGCTGGGACCTGGCCACGATCAACAAAGCAAGTATGGAGGCAGATCAATGACTTTGTTGAGAATTGTTTTGAAAAGCCTGAGACAGCATCTGCTGTCCACCACCGTCACTTCTCTTTCCATTGCCCTTGCAGGAGGGTTAATCCTCTCCGTCTGGGTCATCAAAGATCAATCCAATGCTGCATTCACCGATGTAAATGCAGGTTTTGACGCAGTGCTGGGGGCTCGTTCGTCGAAACTACAACTCGTGCTTAACTCTATTTTCCATGTCGAAGCATCTCCTGGTAATCTTGCCTGGGAAGATTATGAAGATATTCGCAAACATCCCGGGGTGGCAAGCGCGATACCGATTGCGGTAGGAGACAATTACAAGGGATTCCGACTTATTGGAGTCACCCCTGAATTGTTTACAGAAACGCAATATCGTGAGGGGTCCAAATATGCATTGGAGCCAAACGGACGATGGATGGATCCTTCACGACGTGAGGCTGTCGTGGGTGGCTTTGCAGCTGCACAATTGGGGCTCAAGGTGGGAGACACCTTCCATCCTTATCATGGATTAATTTTTGATGAGGAAAAGGAGCATGCAGAAACTTACGTTGTTGTTGGCATCATGAAGCTGAGCAACACCCCATCCGACCGCGTGATCTGGATACCTCTGGCCGGATTGCAGAAGATGAGCGGACACAATCCTGAATCCGCCTCGGATGTCAGTGCAGTTTTGATTAAGCTTCGGAATCCCCAATCAGGTTTCAGGCTTGATATGATGTATAACAAACAAGGGAACCGCCTGACATTTGCCTGGCCTATTGATCAGATCATGGCTCAGCTGTTTCGCAAGATCAGCTGGTTTGACAAAGTATTGGAAATAATCGCTTATCTGGTTGCTTTGGTAGCTGCGGGTTCGGTGCTTGCGGGAATCTACAATTCCATGAATGAACGAAAAAGAGATATTGCCATACTGCGTGCACTTGGCGCACGGAGACGTGTCATATTCGGGGCAATCGTCTTTGAATCCACGTGTATTTCTATCATTGGAATGGTCGTGGCATTTGGGTTTTATGGCATCATTTTTTCCACGGCTGCGGCTGTCATCCGATTTCAGACCGGTGTTGTGCTCAATCCTTTTGCCTT
>JBDQII010000399.1:0-4469 GCA_040264395.1 Verrucomicrobiota bacterium | reverse complement strand
GGAGCAGTGCTTAAACCCTCTGTCACTCGCTAGATAGAGCGAGTGGGATCCAGAAAATACAATATGATTCCCATCGTCAAAAAACCTATCATCAATCCCAAATCCATTTTAAAATACTCCGTTAGATCATGCGTCAAAAAGAAGGAGCGATGTTTTTCCTGTATCTCCACTGGGAGACGCGAAATAATTTCCAGGTGAATGGGGTCTTATTGTTGCTGACACTTGTCAAACTCGCAGGAAAAACCATCGCTCATCTTCATTTAATCTTTGCTTTCCAACTATTTTTTACTCCTTTTTTTACCTTAGGATTTGCTGGCGACGGCACTTTGAAGAGCGCCTTTACCGGAGCGCAGGTTTGTGGTCGTTACAGTAAGCTGGCCATGGAGGCTCATCCTGAACTCCCCAGATCACTGCGTCATCTGGCTTGGCTGGACTTGAATTCGGAAGATGGCATTGAATATTGGAACGCCATGGAATTAATGGGGCAGTATGCCGCAGCCAACCATGCCTGTATTCACCGTCACATTCTTGAGCATCTTGGAATCAAATTAATGCTGGACGTTGAAAACCATCACAATTTTGCATGGAAAGAGAGGCATTGTATCGATGGCAAGGAGCGTGATCTGATTGTGCATCGCAAGGGAGCGACTCCCGCCGGTGAAGGTGTGCTAGGTATCATTCCGGGCTCAATGGCCACGCCTGGCTTTCTCGTGAGGGGCAAGGGGTCTGCCAAATCTCTGCATTCTGCCTCCCATGGCGCCGGCCGTGTGATGAGTCGAAAGCGCGCGATGCAATCCCTTGAATGGGGTCCGGTCAATAAGCAACTGAAAGAAAAGAAAATCACCTTGATGTCTGCAGGTCTGGATGAAGTGCCGATGGTATACAAGGATATTCAGAAGGTGATGGCTGCGCAAACTGATCTGGTTGAAACTCTCGGCCGATTTGAGCCACGTATCGTAAAGATGGCTCCTCATGGCGAACGGCCCGAAGATTAGTGAAGCCACTTTTCGAACATCATCGTCATTGATGAAATCAGCATGCTTTCCATCAATGAATGAACTGGGAAGGGGCGACAGGTCCTGTGCATTATTTTGTCCATGCTCATTGGTATATTCTTTTTGTATGATACCATTTGTGCAGGCTGTTGAATGACAATTTGAGACATGATCCAGCACTTTTCTCAGAAATTAAGTTTTTGCCAAAAGGGCAGCTATCTTATCATTTGATCCAATGAAAAAAATGCGGCATGTTTTATTCAATGTGGACGCTTGATTCGTTCCTCATCATGCTGCAAGGAAATATTTCCAAGAGAAATGAGAATGATTCGAGAGGCCGTTCCACTGACCTTTACTTATCTCACACTATGTCCTTACCTATCCCAATCCAAAGACTGAACCAAGCAACGATGGCGCTGTTTCTATGGGTAGCCATGTCCTCTTTTATTTTCCTGCAGGCGGCTGATTACAAAAGCCAAACGACTGCGGACCCCGATATTTCAGTTGAATCCCTCAAACTCCGAGTGATCCCACTCGAGAAGTCAGAATTGCAAGTCGAGACAGAAGCCTGGCAGGATTTGCTCAAGTCCAAGGCGACGGAGATCATTGAATTAGAAATTCAAGAAATCTCTGCAGAAGGGGAAGAAAAAGATCAGATCAATCAGCGTGTGGCCGCAAAAGCGCGTGAGAGAACTTTGATTGCGGATCGCATGACGATTGTGATGAATGCATTTCAAACCAAAGGTGGAGATCCTGCTGAATTCAAAGATTACATGGCTTCGGTGACAGGGATTCAAGTTGATATAAAGGAAATTGGTAAAACAAGTTCCAGAGTGGTTTCCTGGCTGAAATCTGAGGAAGGGGGCATTCGGTGGGCAGTGAATCTCTTGTGGTTTGTAGTGACGCTTATTGTCTTTCGGTTCATTGCATTGTTATTGGGTAATATCACTCGCAAAGCACTCGAACGCACTGCGGGCAATTCTTCTGAATTGTCAAAAAACTTTTTCACCCATGCCGTCCGGAAATTAATTTTTCTTGTCGGTTTGATTGTGGCATTGGATCTGATTGGAGTAAAAAGCGGTCCGTTTCTGGCTGCATTCGGAGCTGCGGGCTTCATATTGGGCTTTGCCTTGCAGGATACACTGGCCAATCTGGCTGCTGGAATCATGATCCTTTTTCATCGTCCATATGACATAGGTAATTTCGTGACTGCCGGAGGGGTTACGGGGAAAGTCACTCGGATGAATCTGGCAGCCACCACGTTTTTGACAGGCGACAACCAACAGGTGATCGTTCCCAATGGTAGCATATGGGGGGATGTGATCACGAATGTTACTGGCAGTGAAACACGGCGGGTAGACATGAGTTTTGGAATCAGTTATGACGATGACATGGATAAGGCCGAATCCTTGATATTAGACATCCTGAAGCAGCATCCCAAAGTGCTCAAACACCCCGCTCCTGCCGTTAAAACACATGAATTGGGTGATTTCTCGGTCAATCTCATTTGCCGGCCCTGGGTCAAAACTGCTGACTACTGGACCGTTCATTGGGACGTCATCAAACAAGTGAAAAAACGATTTGATGCGGAGGGTCTTTCCTTCCCCTATCCACAACACGATGTCCATGTGTCGCAAGTCAGTTGACTGTTCCCAACGGTGCCCGAGCCTGGTGCTCTGTCACTTAATTTATCCACCAACAAGGCACAGTATCTTTCAATGAAATCTATTTTGTTCATATGGATTCTATCAGTCTGGATGAACACGGGCTTCATCGTGCATGGCGCCTCGACGGACCCATTTGATTTTGATCAGGTCATCCATTTCAAAATCGAAATCCCCGATGCAGGAATAGAGATTCTCAGGCAATCGAATTTTCAGCGGCGCTGGCCTGATTCAAGCCATCGCCCCAAAGTGAAGGCGCAGGTTCGCATCAATGATGAACCTTTCAAAGATGTCTCGGTCAGGCTCAAAGGTGCAGCGGGAAGTTTCCGTTCGATAGACAGTAAGCCGGCTCTGACCCTTAATCTGGACAGTCATATCAAGGATCAGCAATTTGAAGGATACGATAAGTTTTATTTGAATAATTCGGTTCAGGATCGCTCCTATTGCAATGAAATCATCTGTCGCGAACTATTTCAGCGTGCAGGGATCCCGACTCCAAGGGCAACCCATGCGACAGTTGAACTCAATGGACGGGACCTCGGCCTCTATGTCATGATCGAGGGGTTCAACAAAAAATGGCTGAAACGTCATTTTGATCAAATTGGTGGCAATCTCTATGACAGTGGATTTCTCAAGGATATCCATGCCAATCTGACCGTCAATGTAGGAAAAAACCCGGAGGATCACTCAGCAAAAAATAATTTGACAGCCGCTGTTTATGAGAAAGATCTGAGCAAATTGCTACCAGGCATCATGCGGCATCTTGACCTTGACATGTTCCTGACACATGTGGCGCTGGATACCTTGACATGGAATTGGGATGGCTACGCCATGAAGCCAAATAATTACCGGCTTTATCACAATCTTGATACTGGTAAATTTCAGTTTATCCCCCATGGAATGGATCAAATGTTTCAAAACCCGCAGGGAAGCATTTACCCCAGATTTCGCGGAGTCACGGTATTGTCATTGATGCGTCTTCCCGCCATGCAACAACAATACTTCAAGCGATTGCTTCATCTTTATGGAACGGTATTCAAACCCAAGCAATTGGTGAATCGAGTGGATCAACTTGCTGCCGTTATTGAACCCGAACTCAAAAAGCGTTCGCTGCGTGAGTGGGATCGGAATCAGCGCGGTATCCAAAGATTAAAAGACAGTATTGGTGCCAGAGGAGACTTCCTGGGTTGGGAGTTGACGGCTCCAGAAAGGGCACTGAAATTCCCCGAATCGGGTTTTGTCTCAATCAGGAACTGGAAAACATCGCGTTTTCGGGGTGATATTCAATTCAGGAATGCCAATGAAAACAACAAGCAGGTATTAGTCATCGAAAGCGGCAGTGGAATTAATATCGGCCGTTGGTATTCCCAGCAATTGTTGACTCAAGGTGCGTATCGATTCGAGGCGCGGGTCAAGTGTGAGAATGTGGTTGCAGCTCCCAACGATCTTTATGGCGGAGTGCGGCTGCGCGCCTCGGGTTCGAGGATCAATGCTGTCCTGACCGGAACAAGGAACTGGACATGGATGGCAACTGAATTTTTGGTCTCGCAGCCCGTTGAGGAAGTAGAACTTTCGTGTGAGTTCCGCGGAATGCAGGGGAGGACCTGGTTCGAGGAGGGCTCCATGCGGCTGGTCAAACTGCGCTGATATTAGTTGAGCCCCGCACCAGGCAATTTCCAGAAAATGATTGGAACTCCAGTGGGGACCGCATGGATCTTTCACACTCACCGTGATGCTTGTTCTGTGCAGTGTTTGGCCTGACTCTATGGATGGAATCCAAATTACAGAGTCAAGCAAGTGATGATTGCTG
>JBDQII010000398.1:0-4477 GCA_040264395.1 Verrucomicrobiota bacterium | reverse complement strand
TCCAGCCTGTTCATGAAAATTGCATGAATTACGGAGGAATGAGCTGGCAGCATGCTTTGAAGCTCCTGGAAAATGTGCCCGGTTTACAATGGGTTTTTGACACTGCCAACCCGGTTTTTAATGATGATCGAAGCAAACCGGCGCCGCAGCCCAAGCAAGATCCATGGGAATTTTGGACTCATGTCAAAAAACATTCGGTCCATATTCATGTAAAAGATGCCATTTGGGATCCGGCGAAGAATGACGCTGACTATACCCTGCCAGGAGAAGGGGATGGAGCGGTGCATCGCATTCTGAAAGATGCGCTTGAATCAGGCTACGATGCTGGCATATCCATCGAGCCCCATCTTGCAGTTGTTTTTCATGATGACTCCAAGAAAGCGAGTGATCAGGAAATCTACGAAAGCTATGTCAACTATGGAAAGGCCCTGAATGTTCTGATAGGCAGGATCCAGGATGAAATTAAAGGTCTTTAATGATTGAACACTGATGTGGGCAAGGGGGATGTCCTATCCTTCGGCTAAAGAATCAATTTCGATACTTTTAGGTTTGATCCCTGCTTCAGGTGGGACCTCAACCGTCAAAAATCCATTTTGATAAAGTGCCTTGGCTTCCTGAAGATCGTAGCCTGAGGGCAGTTCAATGGTTGTTTCGAATGGTCCAAAGCTAATTTCCATCAACAAAAACTTACTCTGCGAAGGTTTTTGTTCATCAGGACGCATGCCGCTGATCCTCAGCATGTTACCCTCAGCTTTGAGTCGGAGGTCTTCCCGACGCATGCCAGACAATTCTACTCGGATGATGAGTCCATCATCCAATTCGTAGACATCCGTATTCGGTGACCAACTGCTTTCTGACATAGAAGTCATTGTACCTGAGATACCCTCAAATTCATTACGCCTTCCCTTCGGGTTCCATTGATTGAAATCCATAAACCATTTTCACTACAAGCCCAGATCGCCCTGTAAGCCATTTTCGTTTGGTTCAATTTTGCTCATCCAAAACCTATCAAACCAATGACTATTCAGGCGGTTTACATCAAATCCGTCCTGCATTCACGGACGGGTGTTAAAAAACAAGCTCTATAACATATGCGAACTTTCAGATTTCGCAAATGGATCTTTCACGAAAGTCGATTCATCATCCCTCGCCCAGGCTGAGATATTCAAAAAAGGATTAAGAACAACCCGCTTTATCTGCTATTTCAGCCTAAAGCAGAGGTATTACCCATGAGTTCAGTGGCATACACCCAGTGAGTGGAACCGAAATCCTGCCTGAAATCTTCAATGGCTTTTTCCGCAGTCTGTTTATTGGGGAAAATGGCAAAAGTTGTAGAGCCACTGCCAGACATCAAGGTGACTTCGGCACCCGAAGCTTTCAATGTCGTTTGAAATAATCGCAAAATCGGAAATTTTTCAAGGACTGGTTTCTCAAGGCTATTAAAGAAAAGTATCGAAGCTCCGCTCAAGTCATTTCCATTGAGAGCAGATACGAGTTCCTTTGCTTTGCCTGCCTGACCATTCAGAAGGTCCGGAGATTGCCGAAGGGCATTGTAAGCCCAGGGAGTTGAAACTCCAAAGTCAGGTTTCACTAAAAGGAGAGTTTTACCAATCAGAGCGTTGAATGAAGATAGTGAGGTCACTCGTTCTCCTCGCCCTTCTGCCATGGCGGGTTTGTGATGCAGGAAAAAGGGGACATCTGAACCAATTTTGGCAGCTATATTCTCAATTTCCTGATGAGATAATGGGTAGCCTGATATCTCGTTTAAAGCGTTCAAAGTAATGGCAGCATTCGAGCTTCCTCCTCCCAATCCTGCTTCCATTGGGATGCGTTTCTTCAGATGAATACCTATATGACGGTTACCACGTGTAGAAGCATAAAACGCTTCGGCAGCTCGGACGATCAAGTTGTCTGATCCTTCAGTCAGAGCAGCCCCTTCGACCGTCAGTTGAATATCACCCTCTGTTTTTTGCTGATAGCTTAATTCATCAAATAAGGGAACTGGCATCATGATGGTTTCCAGCTCATGAAAGCCGTCATCACGTTTCCCTAGAATATTCAGCAATAGATTAATTTTGCAGGGGGAAAGTTTCTGGATCATGGGGGGTGGTCCAATAAAAAAGGCGCCAACGAAATTGCTGGCGCCCTTCGATGAAATGATTTTTTTAGTAGTCGAACACGCGGAAACGACTACCAAGAACTGGGATCACATCCCCACCGCTGAATCCTACGGCGCTGTCTGCAGCATAAGTAGAATCGGAAAGAAGATTTGGACGATAGTTCTCAGGGTAGATGACATCGTCGGTTACGCTGACAGGATCGTAGCCTGGAATAGGGAAAGTGACGACTTCATAAACGCCTACCGCTGTGCGCTTGACGGATTGGTTGAATCCCTTGATGAATCCAGTTGTGTAGGATCTTTCGGGGCTTTCCCAGATGGCCGTCTGCTCCATGGAATGGCGAATTTCGCCAAGCCGTGTGAACTCAGTCATGTTTCGAACACCACGGCCAAGTTTTTCGCTAGGACCGGCACATCCGCTCACCAACACCATCGCAGTTACAGCTGCCAATAAAATGGACTTTGAAATACGCATCATAAATAAGACTTTGGTTGGTCAGAGACTAAGCATCAGACCTTTATTGTAAAGTTTTTTGTCAATGATTTTGACGTTCAAGAAAACGTCTTTACAGATACAGCATGTCCCATGCCTTTTGCTAGGCTTTTTTGGCATCATTTCTGGCCCATACCCTCGAAATCAACACGCTCATCTCATACAAGAGGTGAAGAGGTAAAGCCATTAACAAAAGAGTAAAAGGATCTCCTGTAGGGGTTAAAAAAGCACAAATGGTCAGGTTAATGACCACCCAGTAAGGGCGAAATTTACTCAATTTGATGTAATTCAGGAAGCCAACCTTGACCATGGTAAGTAGAACGACTGGTAATTGGAAACTCAATCCCATGGCAAGCATGAACTTAATGACAAACGTCATGTAATCCCGTGCATTCCATTCATCCGCCGAAAAACCAAGCCAATTTGAAAATTGCACCAAAGCTACGATCGCAATCTTCATCATCACGAAATAGCAAAACAAGACACCCAGCATGAACAACCCCGCCCCAAATCCGGTGGTTTGATATAAAAACTTCTTTTCGTTAATCTTGAGTGCGGGAAGCACAAACTGTCCTATAAAGAAAATGATAAAAGGTGCAGCGATTACCATCCCTCCGTATAACATGAGATGGAATGCCACCAGGAAACCATCCACAGGCTTATAGTTCTTGAGGCGGTCTTGAAGCGTATCCAGTGGATCCTCAGTGCTGGGCCGTAGCGTCATTACCCAATTCGTGCCCATCTTTTCAGGAACCAAATGCAGACTGTGTATTTCTTCCGTGTTCTCGAAAGCGATGTGGTTCGTCAGTGAACTCAGTGAGACATTTGCAAGGCGTTCATCCCCAATGAGAAAGCCAACTTGTTTTTTGCTGTTCAGGCGGAGGGCCTCTGCTTCTTTCAGCGGGGCTTTGAGGATAGAAATGATATTATCCAGTAGAGAAAAGCATACCACCATGCTGATCACGATGGCCGACATACACTTGATAAGTGTCCACCGTAGGTCTTCGAGGTGTTCCAGGAAAGTCTTCACCGGGCCACCGCCCTCTGTTTCATCCCACTCTTGGTCTACGACGAGCTCATCTGTGGGACGAGGCACTTCTTCGCTCATATTTTCTTAACCCTGAGCTCCACCATCAAGCTTTAGAAACATCTGTCTCTTTGGTGGATTCTTCAGATGAAGCTGGAACATCCGAACCTTCGTTGCTCGCAGATTCCTGAGGAATGGGAGCAGGCTCAGCAGCTTTACGGGGAGGAGCTGATGCAGCGGCATCTTCCTCCATGGCTTGATGGAGGTCTTGTTGAACGTCTTTTGTAGCTTTCTTGAATTCCTTGATACCTTGGCCAAGCCCTTTGGCCAGCTCGGGAAGTTTTTTGGCACCAAAAAAAACAAGGATTACAATCAATAGAAAAATGAGCTCGGGACCCTGCAGGCCACCGATCAGTGCAAGCTGTTTTTGAAGATACAACATAATAATCAATTTTTACATCTTCCGGTCTCCATATCACAAGAAATTTAAACTTGCCATGCTGGAACCGGTAATCAACTAGGGAATTTTAGGTAGTTTACTGAGTAAGTAAGACAAACTCTCCACGACGGTTTTCAGTGAAAGCAGATTCTGTTTCCCCCTCAGTCGCAGGGCGATCTTCACCCCAGCTTTCGGTAGTGATGCGTGTCGGAGATATTCCTTGCTGAACCAAAACATCCCGTATGGACAACGCTCTTCGCTCACCCAAAGCGCGGTTATACTCCTCGGTGCCGCGTTCGTCGCAATGGCCCTCAACGCGCATGAGAGACCCATCTGTTTCGGTCATCCTTTCAGCGACCGATTCAATTTTGGGTAATTCACTTGGCTTGACCGAATAGC
>JBDQII010000397.1:0-4481 GCA_040264395.1 Verrucomicrobiota bacterium | reverse complement strand
TCGTGCTCAAATTTCGAATTATAAAGGGAGTTAGTAACTCTAGGGAACATAGGCGAAATACTGTTACTCTTCTAAAATATGCTAAACCTTACTTTCAAGCCAGTAGCCACGCAATGGCTTTTTTGAATCCCCATTTGGCTCGGGCCAAAGGGTTGGAAAGAAGACCAAAGAAAATCAGACAAGTCAAGCCCTCAACAGCCACTGAATAAGTTATCTACCTGTATTGGAGCATCTTACGTATTTCACCACACGGAAAACGAGACAGATGGAAAATAATCAACAAAACAAGTTGAAGTGAATTTACATCTAAACTGCTAATCTTATGTTGTTTGCAGCATGAATTCAATTCAGAAACAGATCGAACCTGTGTATGAGACTTCAGGAACACTTTATCTATGAAACCCAGCTGAAGCTCAGGTAAACCTGGAGTTGAGTGAACTACAACAGTGATAGATTTACTGTGTAAACCGTCGTTGAGCAGTAGTTTGTATACTTCCCAACGGCTCCATAATGAGATTGCCTTCTAAGGCTGGAATCGCACTGAGTGACTAAAATGCTATCCATTGCATTGATTTTGGACCTGAGTCTGAGCTTCTTTTTACCCCCATCATCTGGCATCGAAGCAAATAAACCTGAGTCTAGCCTTCCCCATGATGAAAAAAGCTAAGCACAGAATGGATCAACCGACACGCTGCCAGTGCTTCCGAACAAACCATCGAAAGTCTAAGATTTAAAGGGCATAGCGAAACCGTGCAGCATCATGCGAGAGGCTCGGAAATCGAGCCATGAAAAGAATGCAGTCATGCATCAAATGGTAATTATGGTTTCTTGGGGCAGAAAAATTTTAAGAAAATAATATCGTGGGCCTTGTATCATCAACCAAATCGGTCATCAAGACCCCTTGAAGCCCGAGTCAATCATCCATGCTACATCGCCCGCAGGCAGAAGGGGTTCCCGAACAAGGAGGTGCAGCCTCGGATTCTGAGCTAGCGGCGGCAAACACACTGAACTTCTTCTGCAACTGGCTCGCCCCGCAGGCGGGGCAAGGAATGCCAGACCAATCGTGCGAGCGGACAAGCATTTCGTGATCCTTTTTGCAGTTACCACAATTAAATTCGTAGATAGGCATCTTATGATCTTTTGTGTGTTTAGTTTTCCATCCACCCCTTGCCCGGAATAAACTCGCGACTACCGGATTTGGACTTGCAGGCGGTTCCGTTCAAGGCAAGAAAAACAAAACTGCAAATCAGAGCAACCCAGATTGTTTTTTTCTGCCAATTACTTTTAGAGCGCTTGGTTTCCTCCAAGCGTGCTGGCTCGTGAGTATGGCGAGGGTAGGGTTTATCTCCGTTTTTCATGCAATGTGTTTACAACAGTATTGCTATATTGACAAGAGACTGATAACCGTTTGTGATAAACATGGGCGGGGCATTTAAATCTCTCAAAGGTCAATTTTTATTGGACGGAGGAAAACTCTACGGTTCCTTTTTTCATAGAGCTGTGGTTTTCGTATGCCAACACGACCCTGAAGGAGCATTTGGTTTGATGATCAACCGCCCTACGGGCCACACGATTCAAGAACTGAGTTCGGAAGTCATTCCTGAACAATATGAAGAAATGTCCGTGCAAGTGGGCGGGCCTGTGCAACCTGGAGCTCTCAGTTTCTTAATTACCGACTCATTTATTGATGAAGAGCAAATTATTCCAGATGTTTCGCTGGGACACTCATTTGAACAATTGATCGAACTGAGCAAGTCTTTTTCGCCTCATCGTGGAATCAGGCTTTATTCAGGTTATTCGGGGTGGAGTTCAGGCCAGTTGGAGGATGAAATCGAAAATGGATCGTGGATGATTCAACCTGCCTCGCGCAAGCTGCTTTTTGATTTTGATGCCAATAATCTATGGCGACATATCATGCACCAACAAGGTTGGGAAGAGCGCATGCTTGCTGATTCTCCCGATGACCTTTCTTCTAATTAAAATCAATTTCATTACAAAATAAACGGGCTCATGCAAATCTCCTCATTCAAAAATCACGGAAAAAGCAGTTTCCAGAATTGTTCCCTGATTGCTTTAGTTTGCTGTTTTTTTTCCTTCCCGGTCCCAGATTTGCGGGCGCAGCCTTTCGATGCAGCGTGGATCAGCGCAGCGTCGGGCTCATGGACAGATGTTTTTAGATGGAACACCTTTGGTTTCCTCCCTTTCCCTGACAACGATAGTCAAGACGAGTTCAACGTCTTGATCGCATTGGACGCGTCGCCAACAATCCAATTGAACACCGACATCGAAGTCGTCAACCTTGAATTGGCGGCTGGTTTTGTTCAAGGGGACGCAACCCTCACTGCAGAGGATCAATTCCTTTGGCGCGGAGGTGGATTCACCGGAGGGAACGGGCAATTAACAGCCCCTCAAAAAGTGACAATGACCAGCGGCAACAAAACCTTGCGAGGTTTTAACATCATTAACGCAAGGGAAGCCGAATGGTTATCCGGCGACGTTCAATCCGGAACCGAGGGCATATTCCACAATCTGGAAAATGCTGTTTTCAACACAACTTTCGATGGGAGTTGGCTTTCAGATGATAGCCGACCTCACGGCCAATTCCGCAATCTCGGCACTTTTTACAAACAGGAATCGACGGGCACCACATTGATTGCCTGCGAGTATTTTAATGCAGGGAAAAGTTATCTACTGACAGGAGCCTTGAAATTTGCAGGCCC
The DNA here is from genome assembly GCA_040264395.1 of Verrucomicrobiota bacterium. Taxonomy (GTDB): domain Bacteria; phylum Verrucomicrobiota; class Verrucomicrobiia; order Limisphaerales; family AAA164-E04; genus AAA164-E04. The sequence goes on along the minus strand of JBDQII010000397.1, from coordinate 1,761 downwards.
AGTAGTCAATGAATCACTTTTTGAAGCAAGCGAAGACACCATACTGGAATTCGCACACGCATTTGAAAGCACTCATAATACATCGATTACCAGCTTGAATGACATCCATTTTTCATCGCCTTCGTTTCCAGCAGAAATACGAGGAGTATACTCTGTCAAGAATAGTACCACTCTATCAGGGAAAGAAACTATTTTTCACCCTGAAACGGATCTGATTGATGTAGGGCAAACCTTGTTGATCCGAAAAGGAAAAGTGCACTTCAATTCGGAGGAAACGGTAACTCCACAAGATCTATTACTCACTGAAAAGGGGCAAATTTTAGGTAGCGACCCAATCGAAGTGCAAAATTATTTCCTTTGGGGCAATGGCACTTCCATTGGCGGTGAGGGAACATTCCATAACATTCGCATGACAGAGATGGCACGGGTCGATGAGACCATCGAACCCCGAGTCTTTGGCAATCGATCCTTCGTTAATTCAGGCCAGCTAATCTGGTCTGCCGGTGATTTGATTGCGTTTGAAAACGCATCCATCATCAACGATGTTGATGCCGTCTTTTCCATCCAAGGGAATGTGCGTTCAACGGCTTTCATGCCCAAAGCATACCCGCAAATTCTGAATGATGGGCTACTGGAGTTCACTGATATGGCGGATAACGTTGATCTTGAATGGCAGATACAAAGCAATGGACGTATCAAACTGTCCGCAGGCAGAGTTGCTATTCGAGGCGGGTTAAAATTGACCAGCGGCCAATTGGTATCCGATGGCAGCACCCTAATCACACCAAATTTGGAGGTTCAGGAAGCTGCGTTTGATGGGAAGCTAAGCATTGAGGGTAATGTGCAGTGTTTTGGACGTTTGGATTTGCTCTCTGATGACAAAGAATTGTTTGGAGAGTATTTTAATGCAGGTCAGAGTTATCTCCTAACAGGCAAGATGAAGTTTGCTGGTCCAGTGACTAATGAATCACTCATTGAAGCAAGCGAGGACACCGTCCTGGAATTCGCTCACGCACTTGATTGCGCTCAGAATGCATCAATTATCAGCCTGAATGAGGTGCACTTTTCATCGCCATTACACCCTGCAGAAATCCGAGGAAGATATTCGGTCAAAAACAACACAATCTTGTCAGGAAAAGAGTCCGTTTTTCACCCGGAGACAGATCTTGTCGATATAGGTCAAACCCTGTCGGTCCAGAGGGGAAAAGCGCACTTCAATACGGAGGAACCGGTAACTCCACAAGATCTATTACTCACTGAAAAGGGACAAATTTTAGGTAGCGACCCAATCGAAGTGCAAAATTATTTCCTTTGGGGCAATGGCACTTCCATTGGAGGGGAAGGTATGCTTCATAATCTACGGAGAACAGAAATGGCGCGGGTCGATCAAACCGGCGAACCACGAGTCCTAGGCAACCGTTTATTCGTTAATTCCGGAGAAATCATCTGGTCGGCAGGTGATTTGATCACTTTTGAAAAAGCGGTTATCATCAACGAGATTGACAGCGTTTTTTCCATTCAAGGTAACGTAGGTTCGACTGCCTTCATGCCCAAAGCATATCCACAAATCCTGAACGGTGGGCTACTGGAGATCACCGATGCAGGGGACAGCGTGATTCTGGATTGGAATGTAGAGAGCAGTGGAACTATCAAACTCCCCAAAGGCAGGGTTACCATTCGAGGCGGATTAAAATTGAACGACGGGCAATTATTATCCGACAACAGCACTCTAAACACGCCAAACTTGAGGGTTCATAAGGG
>JBDQII010000396.1:0-4498 GCA_040264395.1 Verrucomicrobiota bacterium | reverse complement strand
GGTGGGTATACTGGATCAGTTCTCAATAAAAAATCAGATTCTGTTTCTCATGGCGGGACGCATTTTCACGGTAAGTTTGGTGACGGAGGTGGAAGCCTTGTCGCAGGAAACGATTGGAAATACATCAATGTGCCAAGACAATCGCGCCCGGACCTGAGCGAGGTGGATGTGGAGTGTGAGAACTACGTACAGGAAGCAGGCATTCCCATGGGAAGCGAGACTCATGGCGGGGAAGATGTAGTCGCCTATGCGGAGGGGCCCATGGCTCACTTAATAAGTGGAGTCCATGAGCAAAATTTTATTTTTCACGTGATGCGTTTTGCATCGGATGCCAGTCAATTCGATGACTGACAGAATTGAAACAATTTTTCACAAGATTGCCCAACAGCAAACCCAGCTCAAGATACCCACTCCCTCTGTTAGGCTCACCCAGAAAAACAAGGTGAGAAAAAAAGGGGTTCCATGCCTGTGGCGCCTGGCAGTTTTCACAGCATCGAGATAATCTTTCCAAGGAGCCCAAGGGTAAAGAAAAAAAGTCGAGGTGCGGTTTCGTCTGCGCACATATGGTTCTATTTTGAGCAGCCAAAGGAAAATCAAAAAAAACAATCCGAACCCCAGAAACCATAATCCGTACAGCATCGAGGGCGAGGTTATTAATCCATCATTACTTGGGTTCACACGGGCTTTGTAACCGTTTTAAAAAAGACTGGCAATAACTAGCTACCTGAAGATCATTGCCATTTCAATCCTCAGCCATCATGGAAGCACCTGATTGAACTCGATTTCCCAGCGATTTTCACACCTATCTTTCTATTCTTGACGCACTTACTACGCAGGATTCTTTAGGGAAAACGACCCGATTTCAATGTTCCTTTGATTTATCGTGATCTTTTAAAGATCTTCACTCTGAGGGTGGTATGTAACGGTGCTCCCCTCGCCGGGAAGCATTCAATGCTTGCAGGCTATCCTGAGCTGAACCTGGATCTCCCTGAGTTTTCATCCACACATCCAGTTCGTTGGCCAGTCTTGCCTGAATGTCAGACAAATTTTCCTGGTTGATTAGATTCTTCATTTCAAAAGGATCCTCAGCCGTGTGATAAAGAGTTTCGGCTGGACGCCGAGTGTAGCGTTTGACCAGCTCATAAGTCGCTTCGTCGTCTGAGGAAGAGAAAACCCAGGTTGCCCAATATGGGTTATTGAGTTCTCCATCTCCATTCGATCCCATCAGATGCTTTTCAATATAGATCTCATTGGGTTCAAGATTCCTGATATAACGATATTCCCCATTGGAAACGCTTCGTATCGGATATGGAGGACCTTCGGGCACGTTGTTGTGCATACCGAAAACAAAAGATCGATGACTTTTTGCCAGCCCTGACAAGACCTTGTGAAAACTGGTTCCATCAAATCCTTTTTCTTTGGATACGCCTCCAGCGAGTTCCATGATAGTTGGTAGTACATCGGCATACTGAACCATCGCGAGCGTTTGTTGCCCTGCTGTTATCTTTCCAGGCCAACGAGCAATCAAGGCAGTGTGAAGTCCAGTGTCCCAATTGGTCCATTTACAACCCGGGAATTGAGAGCCTTGTTCCGAAGTAAAAAAGACGATGGTATCCTTGGCTTTTCCTGAGTGCTCCAAGGATCGAAGAATTTCTCCAACCTGTCCATCCATGTAGGTAATTTCTGCGAGATAGCGGCCAAAGTCTGAACGGGTCCGCTGTGTGTCTGCAATGTTGGCAGGCAACTGGATTTTTTCAGGCGGGTAAATTGAGGCGTCTCCCATTACCCAAGGTACATGCGGTTCGACGAGAGCCACCACCAGACAAAAAGGTTGTTTGCTATCTTTATTGATAAAAGCCTCCAGTCCGTTGAGATCGTGATCACGAGTTGGGTTACGAACGCAATTCGGATCAAATCCAGCCACTGGCTCAAAAGGAAAAGAAGCCTTGGGTTTAACGTGTACCTTGCCGGCAAGCCCGACCCGATAGCCCTGACTGGACAAATGATACGGCATGCTCGTTGTCCCCGGGCGGCTGGCAGAATGATTCCACGCGCATCCATTTCTCATGGGAAATTGCCCCGTATATAATTCGGCTCGACATGGCTGACACATCGCGGAAGTCAGGTAGGCCCTGTCAAAAACCAAGCCTTGTGATGCCAATCGGTCAATATTAGGAGTGAGTGCGTTTTTCCCTCCATAAATAGGCAGATCGTTGTAGGTGCAATCATCGGCCATGATGATCAGAAAATTCGGGCGCTGTTCTGCTACCAGTTCTCTTCTGATAACCAGAGAAAATACGAATATCAACAATGCAGTAGCATGACGGAAATAATGTGACATAGGAATATAGTGAAAACTGAAAAAAAAAGGTCAACCTGTTTATCATTGAACGGTATTCCCCAAGCATTCCCAACGAAGATGCCTATTTACATATGCGTTGATAGATCAAAGGCATGCCCGAGGTATTCCTCTCGCAAACTTGGCCTCTTAACTATTTTCTTGTTAGCTTTTGTAAAACTTGAGAGATGATTTTTAAATTGGATTTACAGTCTATCGAGCCTAACAATATTAACCATTATGAGTTCTCAATCATTAAATCGCTGGAATGCCTTGAAACCATTCGATCCCAAACAGGGTAAGGTCGTCGTGAAACCTCTGGGTGACGGCGAAGGCTACTGGGTTGGAGCCTGTAGCATAGTCTTTGATCCATCAGATGAGACCTACTATCTCTACTATAGAGCCCGCGAACCCCGCCCCATTCGGGGTGGAAAATGTTTTGTTGCTCAAAGCAAAGACGGCATTCATTTCGACACTATCTGGAAAACAACGAAAGAGGAACTGGATACAGATTCCATCGAAAAGGGAAGTTTGATAAAAACCGAGAACGGGCGCTGGAGACTCTACCTCAGTTATGTTGACCCCACGGACCAGCGTTGGTTTGTAGTTATGCTCGAGGCCGATCATCCTTCGAATTTCGATATCAGCAAACAAATCCCCATCCTCAATGCAGAGCAAACGCAATGTGAAGGTGTGAAGGATCCGTTTGTGATGGAAGTTGATGGTAAATTTTACATGCTCCTGAGTTACGCGCCGGGTAATTCCAATGTCACGGAAGAAGAAAAACAACAAATGCATGCCACCTCTGACATCTACAATACTGGACTCTCCAAATCTTCTACTGCTCTGGCAGTCAGTGACGATGGTATCCATTTTGAATGGATTGGTGATGTTTTCCCCCCAAGTAAGTCCGGCTGGGACTGTCACGCGGCCAGGATCGGATCAGTTCAGGTCATACCTCCTTTCTATCTTGGCTTCTATGATGGCGGGCCAAGCCACACGGAAAATTATGAAGAAAAAACCGGTTTGGCTGTCAGTCTAGATCTTAAGAAGTGGCATCGCATTACACCTGACGCCCCTTACCTGACCTCACCACATGGTAGCGGTTCTCTCAGGTATTTGCATCCATTGGAGCTTGAAGATGAACTTCGCTATTATTACGAGTATGCCAGGCCGGACGGGGCCCATGAGATTCGTATGATACAAATGCCCAAAAGCTGATACGTTTGAAATGTCTCAACGCCCTAATATCCTGTGGATCTGTACAGATCAACAGCGTTATGATACCATTCATGCGCTAGGCAACCACAGAATCAAAACCCCGCATACGGATCGACTCATCCGTGATGGGGTGGCGTTTACTCGAGCCTACTGCCAGAGCCCCGTCTGCACTCCAAGCAGGGCTTCTTTCCTGACTGGCCGATACGCAAGGACCACTCGTTGCCGACAAAACGGGCAGCAAATCCCCAACGAAGAGAAACTTCTCAGCCGCATATTTGCTGATCATGATTATACATGCGGACTCGCAGGGAAGCTGCACCTCTCAAGTTGTGCCAAGGGGCGTGTGGAAAGTCGAATTGACGATGGTTACAAGGTATTCGACTGGTCGCATCACCCGCAACCTGATTGGCCTGAAAATGCGTATTCACAGTGGCTCGAATCAAAGGGGCAATCCTGGGACAGACTTTATCAAGGCGCCTCCACTTCTTATATCAAGGAAGGAGTCCCACCGGAATATCACCAGACTACATGGTGTGCGGAAAAAACGATTGAATTCATTCAGGGCCACAGCGCAGAGCCATGGTTTTTCAGTTTCAACTGCTTTGATCCGCATCATCCATTTGATCCTCCACCTGAATACATGAGGTTGTACGATCCAGATCAGATGGAATTACCCAAGTTCAAAGATGGAGAGTGGAATCAGAAATCAAGCTACCAAAAACTGGATCATCGATGGGCTCACAACGAGCCGGGCTACTTTGATTTACAATCCATGACCGATGACGACAGACGTCAGATCACTGCAGCATATTATGCCATGGTTACCCTTATTGATGATCAATTGGGGCGTATCATTGCTGCCCTCGAAGAATCGGGACAACTTGAAAAAACTCTGCTTGTGTTCATGTCTGACCATGGCGAAATGCTCGGCGACCATGG
>JBDQII010000395.1:0-4522 GCA_040264395.1 Verrucomicrobiota bacterium | reverse complement strand
CCTGTTGCCAAAGGGTGGGCATCGAATACTTTTGCGTTGTTGTACAGCTCTTCGCGAATGGTCGTCCAGTCTTTCAAGGTTTCATTGATGGGATGCTGGGTATCGGTAAAATGAATATCGATAGGCGCTTGAGGTCCATGGCTCGTGGATTGAATTCCCAGGTGTTTAAACCATAAATCGGTTCCATTGCGAAAGCTGTGCATCGCACAATGAAGATGCACAGCAGGCACGGTTTGATGTACATTCAATATATTGTGCATGACTTCAAGATCGCGGTTTCCAGCAGCACACTCATCATGAATGATCACATCGTAACCGTCTGCCCAGTTGGGACCTTCGTATAAGGGCAATGGAGGATGGGTAGAGCGATCATCTGTCCAGACGACATCCACCTGAACGTTTGCTCTACCCTGAATACCGTCTGCGAGAATTTCATGCTGGTGCGTGTAGTCGTGACAACACCCTCCTGCAACCAGAAGTGCTTTGAGAGTTCGGACGTCTGATGACTCATCCGACAACACAGGGGTTTGGTAACCTGCAAAGTACACCAATGCAGTCAATGCCAGTGGCAAAAGGAATCTAGGACTCATGATGCCGATCATAAGAAACCAAAAGTGAAATGGATTCAAGACGTCAGGCAGGAAATTGTGCTCCAATTATTCGTCTGAAGGCGAATTGGCAAACTGTGCCAGCCATTTTACCGCAGCATTCCGCAAGGATAAGTCACATCGTGTCCATCGAACAGAATGGTTTTCAAAAGGCAATGTGTGAAAAGTCAGGTTCGCTTGAAAAGAAGTCGATTGAATTATATCAATGATGGGTTGTACCGAAACCTCATGGCTGATGAACTGAGGACGGTTACCCAAGCGCGCAAGCCTCTCGGGCCAATTCCCCTCATCCATGGCAGGATGTTTGAACTCACCATCATAATGACTGTGACAAATCATACCACTCCAGAGTTTTGCAATCTCATCATCGTGCAATCCTATGTAGTTGCATGCAATGGCACCTCTGGAAAAACCAGCAATAATGACACGCTCTGGATCTCCATTGAAATTAAGGCAAACTTGACGAACTGTCTCGATGCAATAGCGTTTGGTCTTTTCCACGTCACCCCACCAATGAAGGCAAGCACTACCCTCTTGGGTGACAAAAGGCATTGAAATCCATATGAAACCATCGCCTTCGCTCAATCCGTAACCCATCTGGCAGCCTTCCACGGTTCCATCACTGACATCTCCAAGCTGATTCGAATAACCTCCATTTCCGGGATACTCTACGATGACCGGCCATTTTCGATCGTCCACCCAATCATTAGGTAAGTAAAGGGCATGGTGAGCGCCTGCTCCCTCCCAGCCTGGAGTTACCTGATTGACACGCCTGCCTGGCGCGGGTGAGTCGTTGATGACTGAGGGGAGTTCAAATAATACAGGAAGGTCATTGAGGTTGGCCTGCCCCTGAACAAATACGGTCAGAGCCCAAAAGAAAGTAAAAAGAAATCCAGAAAAGCGAAAATGAAAGCTCCAACGAATCATTTGAGAGATCTTTGGTGATAAACTGAAAAAAAAATCAGGCTCCGATGTGGAGCCTGATTGTTAAAGAGAGGAATTTAGGCCATCGCCTCCTTGAGGTAGGCAGCAGTTTGGAAATTTTCCAGCACCACGGTTCTTTTTGAATCTCGCACCATACGAACCTGCGTGACGGTAATTTCAGGAGTTTTGCTTGGAGAAAACAAAATATCATCGTGGGTTGCATTACGGGCCTTCGCAAATTTGTCTGGCGTTAAATCTCCTCCCAGATGATCACTTCGACCAGTGGCCACATGCATTGTTCCAAGAATTTTCTCGTCCTGAATATCTTTTCCAGACACAGGTAAAATCTGAGTCCCAAAGCCCAATTCCCCCAATTCGCCTGTGACAGGATCTGAGATTAGTTTTTGGTTATGCTCTTCTATAAGTGCCGCATCCCCCTTGAGCAGGCTCGCCTTCTGTATGCGTCCGTCTGCTACTTCCATGATGCCAATCGTACCGTCAGAGTATTTCATCGGGAACTCGCCGTGTCCCCCCTTGGGAACAAAAAACACTTCGCCTGCCGGCAGGTTGGCAACATCAGGCACTTCTCCCCGACACAGACCATGACTTTTCTGGGCTTCCTGCTGCCCACAGTCCAACTCGAGTGTGCATTTTCGGTTTTCGACTTGAAAATCAACTTGGAATGAATCTGCCTTGGTCAAGGCACTGCGCAATTTTTCAGCTTCAATGCTGATGATGTTGTAATCCACCGCCAAGCCGGAGTTGAGTATTATATCGTTCAGGCCGTGCAGGGTAGCCCCTCGAAACCCGAATTGCTTGGCAAAAGCCGTAAGGGGTGCTGTTGCAGAGTCAGTCGACACGCAGAGTAGGATATCATATTTCGTGTAGATATCGTTTTCAAAGTCGTATTGATTACCGTCGAGATCAAACGCTTTCTCGGGCAGGTCAAGGTTACTTCCACCGGTGCGTTCGTAAGCGAACAATTCACCTCCAGCCAGCCCAAGTTCCTCAGCTACACCGTTTTTCAATCCTTGATAAAACACATCATGCGCTTTGCGTTGCACAGTCAAAGTTTCGTCACTCAAGAAGGCTAAGTCCTTCATCAGATCCGTATTTTCAAGGTCTATGAGGACGGCGACACGTTCGCCTTTTTTGGGAGCGAACACAGTTGTGAGCAGTCTCGAAAGACTGAACGGTGGAAAAGTCATGGAATCTACAATCATTGAACTAGAAGAGTCTTAATTTTGTTTATCTACCACGCACATTTGGGTGCTGGGTAGATATTAACTCCCGTTTGGATGATAGCAACCCCTGCATGGGATTTTTATGGTTCTTTCGTTGTTTTTAATCAAAGCCCATGAAAAACAGGGTGAGTAACAAGGCTGAGTGTGTGGCGTATTTTCTTCAATAAGCCTTCCGCGTTTAATTACAAGATGTCCCGACCACAAATATCCCATTGGGCAGCAAAGGCTCGAAGGGTTTGTCATCTTTTTGTTTTAAGAAAAAAGTCGCGAAGTCATTTTCTTGAGGCATACAAGAATGCCCCTGTAAGCCTGCAAGTGGCGGAATACGAACGAAGGGCTGCCAAGCTTCGATCGTGATTCGATCTCCCGGCTTAACATCCTCCCCTTTTAAGACGGCGCTCACCATGAGTTGAATCTTGAATATGCGATCACGATGGATACCTAGCCCCTTTTCTATGATTGATTTTCTGGTTTGTGAAGTCACTTTAATCACCATTCCAGAAACAACATGGCTGGCTTGCTCCCGAAGCAGCTCTGGTGTCAATGGGGGCTTTGCTGCACTGACGCTGAAAGCGTACAAGGCAATGAGTAAGAAGATAACGCCAAATTGCATGGGTTCCAAAAGTCTTCTTGTCCCTGCAATGGCCGAGTCAGGGATGGCATACGTTGGTGGCATTTGGTGAATCATATCAGCATCACTTTCTGTATTATTTGAAGAAGCAGCACAAGCAGCATCATTCATAGCACCCGATGCGACACTTTTCAACGGTATGTCTGGACTCCAAAGTTCCACCTTAACATCTCTAAAAAATGGCGTTAAAGGAATTCTTGCACAAACTCTTAACAAAAGAGATGGTTTCTGGAATTATCAACTTGGAGAAAAAACAGCTCAACTTTATTGATGACTTACCCCATTGCCAGCCGGATCAAAATCGTTCAGACCCCTGTAATTCCTACCGTCGGCGAGTGGGTGACTGAGCATCCAGGTACGATTTCTCTGGGACAAGGTGTGGTGCATTATGGTCCCCCCTCCGAGATTGATGATGGCCTTTCCGATTTCAAGTCTGACCCCCTTCATCATCGCTATAAACTGGTTCAGGGGATTCCCGAATTACTTCAAGCTATCGAGGAAAAACTAATCAGGGATAACGGCATGGCAATTGAATCAAAAGATCGGCTCATGGTTACCGCTGGCAGCAACATGGCTTTCATGAATGCCATCATGGCTATTGCAGATGCAGGTGATGAAATCATCTTACCCAAGCCGTATTATTTCAATCACGAAATGGCGGTCACCATGCTGGGAGTGGTCCCGCGCACCGTGGAACCTGAAGCAAACATGCTTCCAACACTTGCTTCCATCGAAAAAGCCATCACCCGAAAAACGCGCGCAGTGGTTACTATTTCTCCGAACAATCCAAGCGGTATGGTTTTTCCTGCGAGTTTGTTGCAATCCATCAATCAGCTATGCAAGGACAGAAAAATCTATCATATCTCAGATGAAACTTACGAATATTTCCTGTTTGATAATGAAAAACACTTTTCTCCGGGAAACATTAGCGGCAGTGAGGACTATACATTCTCTTTATTTTCCTTGTCCAAGGCCTATGGTTTTGCGAGTTGGAGGATTGGTTACATGGTGATGCCTGAGGCGTTGATGCCATCAATCAAGAAAATCCAGGATACGAACCTGATTTGTGCACCTGCCATTTCACAATTCGCGGCAGTGAAAGCGCTCCACCGCGG
>JBDQII010000394.1:0-4525 GCA_040264395.1 Verrucomicrobiota bacterium | reverse complement strand
TTGTGCCAAGTCCGTAAGATACCCAGGCTCCCAGTGAAGGTCGCCCGCCAAAAACGGAACCTGTGTTCATCTGGCAGACACCGCCAGCGTGATTGATGCCGTCAGAGACGCAGGATCGCACTACGCATAGTTCATCCGCTTTGGTGGATAGATGCGGTAACCAATCCGACATCCAAAGTCCCGATTGACCATGCTGTTTCCAGGCGCGTTTGCATGCAAGGAGAGGTGAGCTGGCCTCACCCATGGCCGTGATGGGCTTGGGGAAACTATCGGGCAGTGTCTGTCCCGCGATCTTGTTCAGGAGAGGTTTGGGATCGAAAAGATCAATGTGACTTGGGCCACCTTCCATGAACAGGAAAATGACATTCTTTGCCTTACCTGCAGCATGAGGGATTTTGGCTTTCAGCGGATCGCCGGCCCCAAAGGGGGCATTCAGCTCAGCCATTAACGATGGATCACGCGATAATGCGGCCAATGCCACAGCTCCAAATCCCGATCCTGCCCGGTTCAGAAAATCACGTCTGGTTTGTATGTTTTCAAAGTGGGGGTGCTTCATGCTTAGTGGAGATACAGGAATTCGTTCGAGTTAAGCAGTATTTGGCAAAGATCTGGGAGTATGTCTGCTGGTTCCAGATTCTCTGGCGAGTTTTCAAGGAAAGCAGTAGCCAATTTCATTTCGGCCGAGTCAGGCACTCGCCCGTAGCATTTTTCGTAGGCATGGAGGATCCATGCTTCCATGTTCCGGCCATGCGATTGCTGAAGTTGTCGGGCGAAGGCTTCTGCACGTTTCATTATCCAGTCTCCATTGACCATCAGAAGGGCCTGCCCCGGGGTTGTTGTCGCATCACGAACCGGGGTGCTGTTGAATCCAGTAGGAGAATCGAATCCCTTCAGTAATTCATCCGGGGAATTGCGCACCTTGCGCACATAAACGCTTCTTCGAGGTTGGTCGCCTTTGACGGACTTGCCACCGGTTTTGATATCCAGTTCACCACTCACGTATAACATGGTATCTCGTATCTGTGCGGCATCCAGTCGTTTGGGTGGGTAACGCCACAGGAGGCGATTCAGTGGGTCCAGATGAGATTCAGTGGTTCCAGGTTCTCGCCTTGTCGTTTGTCGATAAGTTGCTGATTGCAGAATGATTCGGTGCATGTGTTTTAGACTCCAGCCTGAATCCATGAATTCGGCTGCCAGCCAATCGAGTAATTCAGGGTGGCTTGGGGCTTGTCCCAGATGGCCGAAATCGTTGGGTGAAGAAACCAGGCCCTCCTTGAAATGCTTTTGCCAGATTCGGTTCGCCATGACCCTCGGAGTCAATGGGTGGGTTTCATCGGTGAGCCATTCGGCAAGTTTGCTTCTGCGACCTGTCGTGGATGCATCCTCCGGCGGTGGTATCTTCAGTGGATGCGATTCCAGAACACTCAGAAAACCAGGGGGGATTTCTCGTTCGCCAGACCGGTTCTTGAGCATGACTCTGGGGGCCTTCTTACCCACATCCGATGCCACAAAAGCAGGGGTGGGCTTTTCCGGTTTGAGGGTGGCATATGCATTCAGTGACTTGCGAAGAACTTTTAATTTTTCTGCGGCTTCTCCCTTGATGGAGTTTGATTCATTGAAGCGTTCGCGCTCGTATTCCAACTGTATGTTTGCCAGGTCCATCAGCTGCTGTTCATAGGGGCTCCGATCTTGGGCTTTTTTTGCGAAGATGGCCTGAATCTCTTCAGGGAATTTGATTAATGCCTCCTGCTGAATGGACTGGATGCTGGGCTCCACAATGGCATCGATTTGCTTTCGAAGATCCTCGGTGGCTTCTTTCCATACCTCCAATTGCTGGGTGTATCTTTTCTGTTGGGCGGGTGTGGCGAGTGGTATGTCAAACTTCCAGCTCACGGGGGCCAGCATGGCTTTGATTTTGAAATAATCTTCCTGCGGAATGGGATCAAATTTATGATCGTGACACTTGGCGCAGCCAATGCCGACACCCATGAATGCCTCACCGGTCAGGGAGGTCAATTCATCCACGATCAGTTCCCAATGCATTTGGACGTTGCGCTGGTTGTATTCATAGATGCCGTTTCGCAAATAAGCGGTTCCAATAAAGATATTTGGATCATGCGGCGCCATTTCATCTCCCGCCAGCTGCTCCTTGACAAAGGTATCATATGGTTTGTCCTTGTTGATGGAATCGATGACATAATCACGGTAGGGCCAGGCATGAGGTCGGAAGGCGTCCTGACGGTAACCATCCGACTCAGCCCAACGGGTGACATCCAGCCAATGCTGACCCCATCGTTCACCATAATGCGGGCTGTTCAGGAGTTCTTCGATGAGGTTCTGCCAGGCCTCTGGATTCGAATCATGACTGAATCGTTGAACAGCTCCGGGGGATGGAGGAAGGCCGATGAGATCATAATAAACCCTTCGAATAAGTTCGCTGCGCTCGGCTTGAGGGCTTGGCTGTAGTCCTGCTGCTCGGAGTTTTCGGCTCACAAATTGATCGATTGGGTTGATGCTCCACGTGTCGTCCTTGAGTGAAGGTATTGCCGGTCGCTGCACCGGTTGAACCGCCCACCAATGTGTTTGAATGCCTTCGCCATGAACGAGGAGGATCTTCCATGCCATCAGCAGCATGAAGGCGAACACCACGAGGGACCACGTAAAGCATCGGCAGCTCCCGGCCTCCATCCCTTCCTTAGGCATTGTGTGCGAGTGCTTCATTTTCTGATCCATTGGACGGCATCGATAATCACGTGCCCGTCTGTGCCTTCATTGTCAATCACTACCATTCCCGATTCGTTGAATTCATACGAGCCCAGAGAGCTTGCAAATCCATCGATAGCAGGTGTTTCTTGCTGGTTGACCTTGACGCGGGCAATGCCGAATCGGTGGTGGATTTCAACTGGGACATTGGTCGCCCTGTTCGGGTTCGCCGTATAGGTCATTCGGACTTCATGGACGCCCGGTGATAATGCCGTTTTGAACTGCGCCCAATAACGTCCATTGCCACTGTTGCCATCGTGTTGATAACCAACTTCGTGAAAAGGATGCATGGCCCGGCTGGACTTCCATCCACTGCTGTGACGTGCTTGCAGATCATCCACGACGATTCCTTTCAAGGCGCTGGGCGAGGACTGGATTTGTGATGCCATCTCCAGCACTTGTCCGTCTTCAAGGAGTCGCGAGCGGAGCTGCTCGTAAGGAAGGTCCTGGACGGCGAGCTCACCCGAGTCGAGACACATCATGGCCGCGGTAGCCGCAGACTGTCCAAGGATCATGAAAACGGGTTCCATTCGAATGGAACCGAACGCTATGTGTGAGCTTGAAACACACACAGGTACCAGGAGGTTTTCACACTGCTCCTTTTTTGGGGTGAGCGATCCGTAGGAGATTTCGTAAGGGCCTTGCGTTGAGACTCCGATGTCACCTTCATTTTGAACAAAGCCTTCAGGCGTGATGTAGCGTTGAACATTATGGCTGTCCATCGCATAGGAACCCATGCCGACAGACTCCGGGGTGGGGCGGCGTTTCAGGAGTTCATTTTCGGTCATCACATAGGAACCGATCATGCGCCTTGATTCACGCACATAAATCTGATGAGGCCAGCCTCCATTATCGGTGAACTCATCTTTGGAAAGGCCGAACGATGCCATTTTCTTGCGCACCTCCTCAGGCACCCGTGGGTCATTTGCAATGCAATACATCAAACCCTTCTGGTAGGTTGCATGCTCTTGAATGATTGCCTTGCGCTCCTCGTAACTGCCCTCCGGATAAGCATAGTTGAAACCAACGTGATCCGTGCTGAAGGGGCCATGGTTGTTGGTGTCGGTTTTACGGTTTGGAACGGGGTCGAACTTGCGAAAGGTCTCGCGCCAGCCTGCATCGAAGATGCGCAGTAACAATTCATATTGATCTGAATCGTATCCCTCTGGTTTTTCAAAAGGAATGCGATTCTCCGGGTGATTGGTGAGGCACATACGAAAGCAGTAGGCCTGGATGCGCTTGTCCCCCGCGCCATACATGCCTGGTGCAGCGGTGGAAATGCCTGGCAATACTCCGCTGTCCGGATCGCCCGGAATGCGGTATGGACTGATGGGTTTGGATACCGCACCGAAGTGGTGTCGATGATGCAGGACTCCTGTTTGAATACCATTCCACTGTTCCCCGTAGTAATCCTTGCTTTCACGACCCACGTGATAATCCACGCCCGCGGTAGCCATCAGATCTCCCTCGTACGTGGCGTCGATGAACATACGACCTTCAAACGTTTTTCCTGAAAGCATTCGAATGGAGCGTATGCGTGCTCCCTTTTTGGTAATCCCGGTTTCAGGATTGCGATCCAGCCATTCGTCACGGTGAACCGGGATATTCAATTCCTTTACCCATGCGTCAAAAACTGATTCGGCAGCGTGTGGCTCGAAAATCCACATGGTTCTTTGTTCGCCATCGATGGCCTTGGTGCCTTGTCCCTTGTTGCCATACTCGGTTTTTCGCTGCCAGCGCCACGCATCACTCTCTTGATAAT
>JBDQII010000393.1:0-4530 GCA_040264395.1 Verrucomicrobiota bacterium | reverse complement strand
GTTGGAGAACAGATCCGTCACCCGCTGATTGAAAGGATTGATCCCCTTGAGCACTCTTTTGATCCAACCTTCCGCCAGTTGAGGCTCGGTCCAAAGCGACCAGGCTTTGTTGTTCCCATTACCGTCGCTGACATAGGAAGCATGATCGTCCTCTTTCGCCTGATACCGCATGATCAGGTAATTATCAGAAAGGCTACTGACATCAGCAGAACCTCCGAGGACCGCACGGATCCCATCAACGTATTTTATTTCATCGAGTGCCAACCAGGCCGTACCAGCCTCCTGGGTAAGATCAATGGCCTCATAAGCATCCATCCTGAGATCAAACTGCTGGAGCGTTCCCGGACGTGCCCCTGAAAGCAACTCTACAGTCAATCGAGCGGCCCCTGGGGGTAGATCATCTGGACTGATTCGATAGGCTCGGGACAAGGTTTGGATCGAGCCTGGAGGGGATGATTCTGGGGTATCATTATCCGTTCGACTGTTGACATTCACCAGTAAGGCTCCATCGAGATAGACCCTCGCATGCAGGTTGTCATTCAGATTGAGACTGAGCCAGATTTCGGAATATTTGGCATCCGCAGAAATATTTAAATCCTTGTAAAGCACACTCGCTGGCTGACTGGCGTTGATGGATTGAGATAGCGACTCGATGTCATCTGCTTCGAGTGACACTACAGGATCGATGATGATACTGAATCCCTTTTCCGGGTTGACCTCAGAGACGACACCCGTAACTGTTGTTTCATCAGTCTTGGAAATCTTGACCTGATTGCCTTCGCTGAGATAGGAAGGTCCGTTGTAATCAAAATTCAGGGTAAGATCATTACGAGTCACGCTGTCGAAAGGGATAATACCAACCACATGCAAATCACCGCTTGAAACTGAAGCTAAACGCCCAGATACGATATTCGTATTGCCTGGTCGATCGCTTGATAGTGGATATTGTAGATGATTCCAGATTCCCCCTGAGTTCAGCAAATTAGTTGCTGTATTGCGATAAACAGAGGGCGGTAAACCGTCGATTGGGGATGCTATTCGCCATTGGTAATCGTATAGGTCTGTTTTCGCTGCCAGATCCACCACCTGTTGCAATCCAATTTTTTCATTCAACGGATTGGCTGATTCGACTAATTTGAGTTCGCCGCGATGCAAGGTATCCGATACGCGAAGGATGTGTAAGCTGACGGGTTCCCCTTCTGGCTGGAAAGCAAGGCCATTTCCCGAGACCAGAGTGACATATCCAACTCCAGGCCCCGTGGCAGTCAGTGCATAAGAATCCACAGCGATGTCATCATTTGTTATCTCGGCAAGTCCATTGGGTGGAACCGTAACAGAAGCTTCGGACGATGGCGCATATGTTCCCGGACGTGTTGGGTCTTCGACAAAAAGTTCCAAGGTCGTATTTAAGCTATCGATTGCGCTTTTCCATGCTTCCTTATCAGAATCGGTATCGACAACCAGCCCTTTGAGCTGATTAATATCACTCGTGCTCAATACGTTGAGGTGAAAATAATCCTCCCCGGTTGGCGCATCAATAAATTCACCTAGAAGCACCAACGCCCCCTTTTCACCGCGGGTCGCATCAAAGAAAAAACGTTCACTCAAATGCGGGGGAAGATTGGGGAAATAAGTTTTGCCCCGGTAAAGTTCCTTTCTGACAGAGCTCGGAATAGCCTTCAACTCACCGCCGCCACCATCGAGAAGATACACTTTTTCTCTCGTGGGGTCATGCAGGACAGCACTTTTTCGATTCAGGTCGCCACCGTTCAACATCTGAGACTGTTGATAGAGGATTTCCAGACTCTGGTGACCACGCACAGCAGGGAGCCCGCGCTTTGGGAGTGCCAATGTTTCAGCCATGTGCAATATCGGTGCTCCCGAAGGCCAGATTGGTCGGTAGGTAATGGCTAGAGCGTTTTTATCACCAATTTTATCGCCATCCTTGTCACCTTGAACAGGGTCAAAGTTAACATCGTTGAAGATGCCATTATTTCCCGGCCGCAAGTAAGGCGTGATGATGCCAGGAGCGGGCTGATTTAATAAAGACAGGGTAGGGAAATAAAACCCTTCAAGGGTCTTGTAATAATATTGAAGCTGCAGAGTAGCATTCGAATCAGCAACATCATGAGGACCACGGTAGACCCACAAGTCACCTTTACGATCCTGAAACGTAAAGGACGCAGCTTTCTCTGCAATTTCGGGATTACTTAAATGGGAGGGTAAAGGTTCAAGCCCCAAGCGCCAATTCTCAAAGTCAGTTGTGTCGGAGGACACCACCATCAAACGATCTGCAATTTGAGCGGTTGCCGGAACCGAATCGTCAGAAAATTCCAAAATCGCTGTATAATTACCAGGATCGCCAGATACGCTTATAACCCTTGCCTTGTGGTGCGCTCGCTGATCGGTCAGCAGGGTGTAAACCAGATCACCAGCAGCAAGGGAATCATTGTTTTTCAAGACGTATGACCACCACTGATTGTCCGAAGGAACAAGCGAAGATGATAAAACAAGGTTGGGTCTGTCAGCGGATACGATGCCTTTTAGGGTATCGTCTTCATAATTCACAAGCAGCGGGAAAAACCATTTGTCCAGCCGCGGACTGGATTGAACATCTTGGAGTGACAAAACAGAAAAACTCCGAAAATAATTCTTTTTGCTACTCGTCAGTGTCGTCAGGGAATCGTCATCATTGGTGCTGGATTTTATGAATAACGGTGGCACTTCTTCATTGAGGCTGACTGGAGGCTGGCCATTATTCCGATTGACCAGTGGCTTTGCCATGAGTGGCAGCGGCATGGGAGCCTGAAGAACAGTTCCAGCTTCCACTGAAAAATCAAATCGCGTATCACCTTTCTCCCGCAGAACCTTGTAGGTCGAGCAGGCAGGGCGTCCATCTGTATCTGTGTGTTCAATAAGGACAAAAGGATCAGATGAGTAGCCTTTTAGCGTGGTGATATTAAGATCATCACGCAAGGCGTATGCTTGCCCCCCCAGCATCAGGGCATGTTCCTCATTTGGATTCCACCCTACTTTTGACTGATCGTTTTGAAAATAAATACGCCCCTTGGCCTGAAGGCTTGCAAGAGGCCCACTACCGTCATTGCTGGCAAGAATGATCTCCCGATAACGTGCATCACCCTCTTGAGGCCAAGTCACCGTGTAGTTACCAATGACAGAAGGCCAATACACATTCTTAAAGCCCTGATCTGCCGCCAAGTCGCTCGCCCTGAACCACCAAACCTCTAATTCATTGTCATCCGGCATGGCGTTTACAGGAATGATCGCCCCCTGATTGGCTTGCTCAAAACCAGCGATCAATGGATCGATGTAAGCAGTGTTACTGAAAAGATCCCCGCGTGGCCGGTTACCACTTTTATTGTATTTGATGTGGCCAGACAGATACTCCTCTTCCTCCAAGTTGGCACCCAGCTCGCCGTCTGGTGCAGGTATACGTTGACCAACGACGACCGTTTGACTCAATACTCTCGGAGTCAGACTGGATTCATCAAATGTAATCGTACCCATTGCTGAATCCCACCCGGTCAATTCCGCTGCTACTGAACCCGAAAATCCCGAATCAGGGTCTTGAGCATTGTCAATTTTATCCTGATTTTTCTTAAGACTGTCGTCCAACCACGAAAAGACCCGCTCAAAACGCACAAAGTCACCTGCAGTAAACCTCAATAGGGCGCGATGCGCAGGATACTGTTCATTTAGATGCGTGTAATATTTAAATTCAGGGGTCAACTTACCACGCTCTTGATCAAGCGGATCCTGATAAACAATCTCAGGCACATTGATGGTTGGGAGCTCCACGGCTGTCGCCTGCGCCTCGGCATCATCGGCAACTCGAGGACGGATGTAATGACTGTATTTGGCAGGATCTTCCGGCCAATCAAAATCGTAGCGCACGAATCGATTTGGCCAGAGAATGCCCTCTTCCCCCTCTTCCATCCACCAGAGAATCATGTCATTGCTGTTGATGGTTTTCTTCTTGGCGTAGAAAGTAGCTTGAGTCTCGGGGGACACATGATGGCGGTGGATAAACGCCTCACCCTCTGGTAGATTAGCTACGCGCGGTACAAGCTCAAGATTATCGGGCCTACTGACGAGGATCGGAAGCGACTCGCCCAATTCAATCGTGGGATGAGTCTCCATGACCGGGCTTTTCACCACATCCACAATTTCGTAACCCAAGTGCTCAGGAATCTGTGTCAACTCGTTGGGAGTCCCCAGCAATTCCATAAAGACGCGCCCCTCAAGGTTCTGTGCCTTGAGCGCCTTTTCGGATTTATTGTACCACAAGGTACCTGTAAAAGCGTTCGTTATAGTCGATCCGGATGAGCCAACCCCAAGTCCAGTGTCCAAAGGAACTCCATCTTCCACTGACACGTTATCAACAAAACTGTCATTGTATACAATCTTGACGTCGTTCAGTCGATCCCTCGGGATGGCAACAGGTATCCCGGCAGTACCCTGGCCTGTCCAGTAAATCTTTTTCGGTGCCTTGAAAGCTCCTCCAGAGAT
>JBDQII010000392.1:0-4549 GCA_040264395.1 Verrucomicrobiota bacterium | reverse complement strand
TCAACACGCACTAAGTGGATCAGGGCATTACGTGAGCCCGCGAGCCGACCTGGGGTGCAATCCACTCCCAATACACTTTTGGAACAAGAAATGGGGCCCAAGGGCTGCTTATTGAAAACAGCAACCATTTTCTTGATCAATCGCGAGTGTCCCTGGACATGTGTCATGTGTGATTTATGGAAACATACGTCTTTAAAACCCATGTCACCCGGGCATGCTCCAATACAGCTTAGTGCTGCACTCCGACAATTGGAAAAGGCTTCCGAGCACCGACTAAGCCAGATTAAAATATACAACAGCGGTAGCTTTTTTGACACAAAAGCCATTTATACTGCCGATTACGTGCGGATTGCTAATTCTCTCTCAGGATATGAACGAGTCATAGTTGAGAATCACCCCAAACTTTCAGGGAAGCATATCTCGCTTTTCAAAGAACTACTGGACCCTCAGTTGGAAATCGCCATGGGATTGGAAGTTGCTGATGATCCTCTCCTGGAAAAATTAAATAAGCGTTTTTCCCTTGATGATTACATATCAGCCTGTGAGTTTCTCAATGCAGAACGTATCGCGCATCGCGCATTCATCATGGTTCAGCCACCATTTACCGGCCAGGCAGAGGCTTTGAGTCTATGTCAACGGTCCGTTCGCTTTGCCTTTGAGCAGGAAGCTTCATGCGTGTCCCTGATCCCCTCCAGAGCCACCACCGGAGCAATGCATGCATTAAAAAAACAGGGGGACTTTGTCCAACCAACGATCCATACCTTGGAATCCTGTTTTTCAAATGCCCTTCAAATGAAACGGGGCCGAGTCTTTGTTGATCTCTGGGACCTCGAAATATTCAGTGAATGCAAGGTATGTTTTGAGCCCAGGCGCATGAGATTGGAGCAAATGAATCAACTTCAAAAAATATTGCCGCAAATCAAATGTCAAAGGTGCCACCCATGATACGAAAGCAACACTTTGATGTCGTCGTTCTTGGCTCTGGTTTTGCCGGTGCGCTTACAGCGATGATCGCCCGTAAGCACGGTTGCAGTGTATTGCTTGTTGAAAAAGGTCAGCACCCAAGAATGACAATAGGGGAATCCACTACCCCACTGACCAATCTTTTGCTTGAGGAAATAGCCAAAGCTCATGACCTGCCATTTCTTCTGGATTTCACTCAGTATGGTAAATGGAAAAAGGTTCATCCTGACTTAAAGGTCGGATTAAAGCGGGGATTCAGTTTTTACAACCGTCAATCAAGAAGAGAATCCCCCAACCTCACGGAATGGGATGATGAACTTTTAGTTGCGGCGAGTCCCAATAACTTCGTCGCAGACACACAATGGTGGCGTGCCGATTGGGACCTTTTTCTTGTTGATCAATGTAAAAAAATGGGCGTGGAATACACGGATCTCACAGATATCTCTGAGCTGAGGGAAGAGGACGATGGCGTTTTACTTTGGATCAAAACTGAACGAAGCCAGCGACAAGTTAAGGCAGGTTTACTCATTGATGCCTGTGGAGGGCGAGCCGGCATTGGACGGCTTCTCAGTATAAGAAAAAAACCTCTCAACTCCACGCCTGAGACGTTTGCCGTTCATGGGCACTTCAGTGGAGTAGCAACAATACACCCTTCCAATAGTCAATTAGGGACTGAACCGTTGCCTTACCACCCAGAAGACTCAGCAATTCACCATATTATTGACGATGGGTGGGTTTGGTCTTTGAGATTTGATCATGGTCAGGTAAGTGCGGGAGCTGTCTTAAGAGAAAAAAAATATCGATTGATCCAAGATCAATCACCCGAATCCATCTGGTCGAGCGTTGTCAATAAGCATGATGAACTTAAGCGATTATTTCACAAGGCAGTTCCCCTATACCCTTTGCGCAAAATAAAGCGTGTAGGTTTCGAAATGGAGCGAACATGCGGAAACCGATGGATCATGCTTCCCTCTTCTGCTGGATTCATTGATCCGCTTCTTTCGACAGGATTTCCCCTGACACTTCAAAACATTCAAAGACTAGCTTCTTACCTCTCACCTCTACCACTGAGGCAGCCCGGCCCTCTCGCGGGCTTGAGTTCCCTGGCTAAGTCGTCGAAAGCTGATCTCAGAATGGTTGACCGGTTGATCGGAACTTTATATGCCACCATGAGTGATTTCCGTCATTTTGCAGCCACCTCTCTGATCTATTTCGCAGCGGTCAGTTTCGCTGAAACAGCCCGCCGGCTCAGCAAGAAAAAGTTGGCTCCTGGATTTCTTTTCAGTGAAGATCCGATCTTGTCAGTGCACATTCTTTCCACATTCGAAAACATCAAACGTATCCATCAAAGTGAGAAGACAGCGGAGGAAAGATGGAAGGATCTTCAGTCTTGTGTTGATGCTGCAATAACTGAGTTCAATGTGATTGGGGTATCCAGTAAAACAAAAAAACCATATTTCCGAGCAGAAACAGCCCCCTTATTTGAGCATGCCCACAAATTAGAATCTACTACTGCGGAAATCCAAAATATGCTTATCCGCGCAGGTTTAGCCTGAAAATCTTTGCTTCAGATGGAGAGTTTGGGGATTACCGTTGCATGCGGCCAATAGCAGATCAGCTCCAAAGCGAAGTTGAAGTAGCCGATGCCTGAATGTATCTTTCAAGCATGACCTTTAGTAAATGGCTTTTTGTTTGTTTTTCTCTCTTATCAGGACTTTCACAGTTCGTGCATGGGGCGGACATAAAAGTTCAATCCATCCAAAAGGAGAAAATCTACATCATCCCGATCAGGGAGGACATCATGCCTCCCCTCACCTATCTTGTTCGCCGGGGTGTAAAGGAGGCCATTGCTTCAAAAGCAGACTGCCTCATACTGGACATGGACACCAATGGAGGTCGAGTGGATGTAACGCAGGAAATTATCCAAATCATCACCAAATTCAAAGGCCGTAAGGTAACTTATATCAACTCCAAGGCTTTTTCAGCGGGAGCTTTTATCTCAGTGGCTACAAATGAAATCTATATGTCGCCTGTCAGCGTGATAGGTGCAGCTGCCCCCATCATGGTAAGCCCTGGAGGTGGAGCCAGTGAAATGCCCAACACCATGGAAGTCAAAATGACTTCTGGGATTTCGGCGCTTATCCGTGCAACTGCGGAAGAAAACGGACACGACCCTGCTGTGGTGGAAGCTATGATCGACAAATCCAAGGAACTTAAGAAGGGAGACAAGGTCTTGTCGGAAAAAGGTCAAATTTTGACTCTGACAAATAAGGAAGCGCAAATCACCTATGGCGACCCTCCAAAAAAGTTAATGAGCCAAGGGACCGTGAACTCTCAAGTCGAACTTATCGAAGTATTGGGTTATTCAAACCCTGAAGTGATCAGGATAACTCCCACTGGAGCTGAAAAAGCAGGGACATGGATTAACAAAATCAGTGCGATCCTGCTCATCGCAGGAATCCTTGGTGTTTACCTGGAGTTCAAAACTCCGGGCTTCGGACTTCCCGGGATTTTAGGGCTGGCTGCATTCGCCGTTTACTTTCTTGGTGGTTACATTGCAGGTTTATCAGGACTCGAGTGGGCTGCATTTTTTGTTATCGGGCTTTTTCTCCTGATAGTGGAGTTATTTATCCTTCCAGGCCTTTTTGTTATCGGCCTTTCGGGTATCCTGCTCATGCTTTGGTCTATTTTGATGGGTTTGGTGGATATGGACCCAAGCTTGCCTGTATGGCAATTGCCATCCTACGGTCAGTTCAAATATCCGTTGCAGGTCTTATTGACCGCTATATCCGGATCGACATTGCTGATGGTCATATTAAGTTCAGTTCTCCCCAAAACTCAACTTTTTCGTCAGCTGATTTCAGAGACAAC
Organism: Verrucomicrobiota bacterium; assembly: GCA_040264395.1. Classification (GTDB taxonomy): domain Bacteria; phylum Verrucomicrobiota; class Verrucomicrobiia; order Limisphaerales; family AAA164-E04; genus AAA164-E04. The sequence goes on along the minus strand of JBDQII010000392.1, from coordinate 715 downwards.
AAGTGGCGATCAAGGTATCTTAAGCAGAGAGAAGAGCGAAAAGGACTTACTCGGTTTAACAGGAGTCGCTTTGTCGCCACTCAGGCCAGGGGGGAAAGCACGCTTCGGAGATACAATTCTCGACGTCGTTACAAATGGAACCATGGTTACGGCCGGAGCTAAAGTCCGAGTTATCGGATTTTCCACCTCGGACGCTGTTGTCGAAGAAATTAATTATTAAAGCACCTTAGGAGTTTGAGAAATTCTTCAGATTGCCCATTGCAAGCTTTCCAAAGATGGGATTAATATCCCTCATTGCCATTTCTGATACACCCTTCAGTGACGTTGCGTAGGGCTTGGAGGCGTGATGAATGTTTTGCTTTAGAAGTGGTTGATTATTGGTTGCTTAAACGGATCTTTTCCGGCTTTTTTTAACATTGTGAATAACTCGTTAATAAGTGTGAATATCTTATTCTCGATGAAAAAGGCCAAGAGTCGCTAGTCTCATCTTACGTTTGACCCAGTGAGCGAACTAAGTTACCTGACTCATTTTTATCAGATTGTGCTAACCACTGATTATAAGCGTTTTACATTTTGTTTTAATATATCATTCCTAAAGCAAAAAAATACGTTAGGATAAAGTCGCTTGTCGTTAAACCACGGTTTGATAATGATTTCGAAGTGCTTTAACTGACTATAACCACACAGTGAATAAATTTAAAAAACGACGTATTTT
>JBDQII010000391.1:0-4564 GCA_040264395.1 Verrucomicrobiota bacterium | reverse complement strand
GTAGTGAATTTCAGAGATGAGAAGGTCTCCGGGCACGGGAAGCTGAGGTTCATCTGTCAGGAATTGGGCTTCTGTCAATGCACTCCAATTACGTCCATCGAAACTTCTCAGTTTCACGATCGACTGTTCCTTTAGCGCCAGACTGAGAATGGCTTCATTTCCGCTTGCTTCCAGCCAGGCATCGAATCTCAAGTCGGAGCTGGTTGGAGATGTTTGGTGTACTTCTGCCGCTAGAACGTTGTTTCCTGCTCGTAGTAAATTCAGTGGAACATTGAAATTTCTCTCGGCAGATTCCTCTCCACCACCTGCAGCTGAAAGAGCACGTGTATCGTAGGAAATTTCTCCTGCAGGCAAGTTGTCACGTGCAATTTCGGTTCCGTTTAAATAAATCACCGCCCCATCGTCTCTGATCAATTTGAGCGTTAATTTTTTAATCTCTGATTTATCTCTTATTCTGAATGAACGACGGAAAAAATAAGAAATGTTTTTTTTGTTGGAAGCATCCCCGAAATCGAGCGTTGTATTCATCCCGGGATCACCATATCCCAAGGGGGCTCGCCCTTCTTTCCATGCGTTATGATTAAAATCGTTGGATTGCCAGCCATTTTCAGGAGCTCGCCCTATGTCCAGATAACGCCAGGTTTCGCTTCTGCTGGTGAGTGCTGCCGTGCCACCGCCTCCTTGGCCGAGTGAAACGGCGGACGGAGCCACAGCCCCTCCCGGTGATCTTGGGTCGGATCCATCCAGCGTGTAGAATACCTCCCCTGCGCCGGCTTCGATTTCAAGAGGAGTCTCTGGTTGGATTTTACCTCCGTGCTGGCTCATGACGGGGGCGGGTATGGATGGATAAAGCCCTCGGCCTCGCAGCCGAGAGATGAGTGTGTCGGTTTGGCCAGGGAATAGACTATTGATCGCTTCATTCGCAGCATTCTCCCAACTGTCCGGTGACCGGAAGCCCCAGCGAGCTGATTCAAGCACCAGACTGTTTTCAATTTCCTGCATTCTTTCTTCAAGACGTTGGATGTTACGTTCGGGCGTCATGGCCCCGCCGTTGAACAAGTGCATGTGCGCGCGGTCTGCTAATAAGGTCGTGAAATCTGGATGCCGTTCGGAGACGAGGGATCCGAATAAACCACCTGGTCCGGGATTACTGGTACGATCGCCAGGAGAACGAATGTGACCATCCGCATCGCCGAGCCAGAATTTAAAACCGGATCCGGGTTTAATGGGGCCTGCGGCACGGTATTCGGACTCGGCATTTCCAAAAGTCCACATCAACATGAAATCGATTAAATGTTCGACATCTACCCATTCTTTGATCTTTTCATAGTTTCCACTCAATCTCCTTACGCTTTCCCACGGCTCACGGTTCACCGGATCAGGGGTTCCGGGGACAAAACCACTGCCTGCATTGTCGTTGCCCCTTACGTTGGTGTAATCTTCGGTCTTTCCACCAAGGTAGTCCGCCAGGAAAGCATCGGTCAGGCGTTCTCGTGCATGATATTGTCCCCAATAAGTTCCGTTGAAGAAAAGATGAACAAAGCGCCCATGGGGATTCAAACTGCCCATTTCAAGCATGGTGTCCTCACTGAAGCGAGCTGACATGTAAAATCCGCGTGAATTCATGTCATGCCCGCCGGCCCGTAAATCCAGTTCATCAAATTGATCGATTGCCATGATGCCATGATCGAAGCCTTCAAAGAGGGGGAGTTCGAGTTTGCGAGCTCCATATTCGGGACGAAATTTAAGGCGATAGTTTTTCTTGGGAAATTCAGTCCACGCCCCGCCGAAGCGTTTGATCCCGGCGTTTACCTGCAAAGGATTCGCTCCAGGAAGGAAAAATTCGACCGATGCTTCCCGTTCATTCCAGTCATCGGGTAACTCAGGAACAGCAATCGAGACAATGGGTAGATCGGTCATGCCCTTTTGCAATCGGTCAATGAAACGCGAATTACCCGTGATGGTTCGGTTCATGTTGGAGGCCCGCAAGGTATCTTCCACATAAAGATAGGAGTGCGTTTGCGCCCTGGGTGATTTGTAGCCTTTGCGACGAACCTCAGCCCGCACTATTGTGTTGCCGGAAATGCGAACGGGAGCTGTGTAAAGTTTGCTGGGAGAGGTGCCGTCGAGTGAAATCAAAACGTCGGATTCTGTATTTGAGTTCTCAATACTCAGCGTCAATGGACCTTCATGCATGCCGCGTTCTTGACTGAACGTCAGTGGCCTCAACCAGCCTTTATATTCTTGCCCCAGATTCGCTTCATTCGGGGTAGGTTCCATGAATGTCCATTGACCGGTCATCGATTTTCCGTATGCCAGATCCACTCTTTGAGGAGGGAAAGAATCCAGCTTATCGGTAATGGTGACACCATCAGGTTGAGTCAATTGCAGTGATTCCCCTGAGGCGTCCAGAGAAAAGTTGGCATGCAGCCAGCCTTCAGAGTCCCTGGGGGCATTTCTGTTCGAAGCGAAGACGATGGTCGAACCATGCGGGGGCAAAACGACATCTTTTGGAAATTTCCACTTCATGGGTTGTGTTGGATCATCGCTTAATCCATAGCCAGCGAGTGAAAGTGGATCGTTGTTGGGATTGCGAAGTTCAATCCAGTCGGGGGAACGACCCCTGCCGTCCTGCAAAGAAGTTTGGTTGTTGGCGACGAACTCATTGATGTAAGGTGTCAGCGCTTTTCCATCGACATACACCGTCTCGTATTTGACCTGATGGCCATCGTTAGAAATGCCATCCAAAGCAAATTCAGTGCTCTCGATAGGAGTAATTTCAATTTCTCCTGTGCCTGTGGAATGGGTCAGGGGGCCTAGTGATTGTGATTGGGGATACAATCGAAGTTCTCGTAAATCGCGTTCACTCCAGCCAAGACGGATGCTTGATCCCTGAGTGATGTTATTCAGCGTGGATCCAAACTCGTGCAGTCCTGCTTCGTTCAAAGGCAGTCCAAAAGCCTGAAGTTCTTTCAATCCAAGATACCAGGAAACCCCTGGAGGATCCGATCGTTCTTTGTTTTCATAGCCGACTCTCACATAGCGAGCGGCCACAGGGCCGGGCAAATTGATGTCAAAGATCGCTTCGCGTCCATTTAAATGCTGTGAGAAAACAGAATTATGGTCTCCGTCATAGACGCGCACCGTGGTGTGGGTAAGGCGTCGTTGGAATCCGTCGGCGGCAATGACACGCACCTGATAAAGTGCTTTTTCTTCTCCAAAATCGGTCTCCCAATAAGATCCAACCGCTCGATTGGTCGATTCGGTATGGGTGTTGTATTTACCATCGTTACCATTTGCGGTTGGGGGTAATCCTTCGTTGAATCGCATCATGTAGGCTTCCGCATTCAGCGCGAGATTTTCCGAGGTAAAAAGCATCACCTCTGCAAGCGATATGATCTGGTCACCTGCATCGTTTTTTTGGTTTTCAGGCAAGCCAATGCGGACGAACCGACCTTGTGTTCCCTTGGGGGCACTGTAATGCCACACACCTTCGCTGCCCGGATCGGTGACTTGAGCCTTTGCCACAGTGACGGAATCCTCATCAAGGATTTCCAGCTGCAAGCCACCCATCCTACGACTTTGGGTTCCACGCCGGTTCACCAGTTCGATACGGTGAATGGGGCGTTCTCTGTCCAGGGAAAGCAACCAGAAGCTTCCATCGGCATCATTTGATTCACTATAAGTTTGAAAGTCTCCATCAATCGCACGCTTCGCCGCGTTTGTTCCTCCTGATTGCGATGCCACCGCGATATCGCTCAATCGAATGGCCCCATAGGCGGGGCTTGGATCGCCGAACATGCGTAACTCTGCTAGGGCTACCTGGTAACCGCCGGCTCCGTTTTGTTGCCCTTCATCCAGTTCCAAGCGCACAACACGACCTTGAACGCCGCCAGGGATGGCAAGTTTCCAGATACTGCCGGGAGCCATGGATGGGATTGTTTGCTCAAACATGATCTGGTCGCGTAAATCATGGATGCGCAACATGACTCCATTCATTGTTCTGGCGAGAGAAGGGGAGCTTGGTGCTGCGATTTCCAGACGGTTGATGAGTACCGGGTAATCGAGTTCAATCTCCCACCAGGCGCCGGGCGTGTTGTCCGTAACGGCTTGAGTATTGTGCCGTCCATCAATGGCCAAACCGGCAGTATTCACTCCGGGTGAGTCGGGAGCCTGCTTTGCTTTACCCATGGCAGAGAGATCCAGTTGAACATCAGCTCTTGCCTTGAGTGGATCAAATGTATTGAAACCCCAATCAAGCGAAGAGACGCGACCTTCCGAATCATTGACGGTCACTCTCGCAATGTATGTTTCATTTGCCGCGAGGGGGAGGCTGTAAGCGACAGTGCGCTCCTGTGCGTTTTCCGAAAAGGTCAAGGCGCCAGAAACATCAATGCCATTGAGGGATAACCTGATATCGCCCGTGCTTACGGTATTCGGTGTTTCAGTCGAAACCGTAAATCCCAGCCCTCCATCCGGTGAGTGAAACTCGGTGCCATCTGCGGGAGAAATTTGGCTGATGCGCGGCGGCCATTCATCACCCGGCAGGGCCAATTCCAGAGGG
>JBDQII010000390.1:0-4585 GCA_040264395.1 Verrucomicrobiota bacterium | reverse complement strand
CATCACTTGCGGCCGGTTTGTAGAGGTGAGGATCTACTCCAGCCCCCATAAGCCCCTCTACCTGAACCCGGTTTGCCCCGATCTGATTCACTGCGTCGTAAATCATGGTCGTTGTTGTGACCACTTTGAGATTCTCAGCTTCTGCTGTGACATATCCAAAGAGCAGGCAGACAAGCATGGAGGTCTTTATCATACTGCTTCCAAGAATTCTCGTTATCAAGAGGATCGTTGATCTAAAAGTACCCATGAACATGAAACTAGCCCCAGTAATAATTGGTGCAAGTAAAAAAGTTAGGCTAGCCTAATAATTGGTATGATGATGACCTTTTTCGATCAAAAATGAGAAAGAATCCATGCTTTAGTCTGAAATTTTCATTAAGTGGGATTTTGTTCTCAAGATGAGACTGTCATCGGCGACTGCTGGTGAGGCCATGAATCCTGAGTCTAGCTCATTGGTTGCCACCATTTTGAATGCGTCATTTGCTTCGATAATGGTTGTTTTACCTTCCTCGCTGAAAAAATAGATTAAATCGTTCCAAAAAAGAGGAGATGCTGAATAGTTGCCGCCTATACGTTCTTGCCAAATGGTTGTTCCATTGGATGAGTCAAGGCATGATGCAACGCCGCCATCATGGATCATGAAAAGCCGATTTTTCTTCGATACTAACGATGGTTTGTTGGAAACACTGCGCTTGAAGGTCCACGCGACATGGCTCTCGGTGATATTTCCCTTTCCGCCAGGTCTGACCGCCCAGATCTCTCCTTTTGAAAACCCGGTGCAATAGAAAATCATATTATCAGTAACCGTGGGACGCGTGCTTGCGGAATGACCGATACGTGATTCTGTTCTCCATAGCTCTTCTCCCGTAGCAGGATGGTAGGCATACAGTGCTTTGGAACCTATGCTCAGTAAGGTCGGTATTTCATTAAAGGATGCTATGTGTGGAGTCGAAAAGGCCTTTCGCCAATCACCATCGGCTTCTGGCTTTCCATCGGGCCCAAGGTCCATGTAGTCGATCGAACGCTTCGTTTTCCATTTTGTTTTTCCGGAATGCTTATCCAGGGCAATGACAAATTGATGGTCACTTCCGTCGAAATTCATGATCAATAGATCTTTGTAGAGTATGGGGGAGGATCCTGCTCCTCGGAAATGGTTGCACTCAATGTCGTTGCGTTTCCATAAGGTTTTTCCGTTTTTAGAGTCCAGACATGCTGTGCCGGGAGATCCGAAGGTGACGTAGATGTTTTTCTCCTCTGCAACTGGCGTTGGGGATGCATATGAATTGAATTTGTGGGATAATTGCGGATCTTTAACGTTAAAAAGAAGATTATCTTGAACAATATCTCCTGTTTCCAGGCTCACGGATATCACGTAGAGTTGGTGACCGGATTCACTGGCAGTAGTCAACCAGACCTTGTCGTTTGCAATAATGGGTGAAGACCAGCCTCGATCATGAATGGGTGTCTTCCATGCGATATTGTCCGTATCACTCCAGTGCGAGGGAAGAGAGCCGGCATTAGAAATGCCTGTACCAGAAGGCCCCCTGAATTGATTCCACGTTTCGGCTTCCAAGTGTACTGTTTTCAATATGGAAAGCGCTTGAACAACGACAAAGGATATAACGCAGATGCGATGATAGGCGCCAGGATTCATCTCAAGATCTATGTCGCAATGGAGCTCCTCACGCCAGCTTTTTTTACAAATGCACCTTGCTTAAAAATAAATTGAATTAAATGAAGTTTTCCTGTGTAATTTAACAACTACATCCTCAGTTCCGTCTTGGTCCTGATGCGATTAGATAACAGTAGAACGTATTACCAAGTTAAAATCTATGAAGCATATCCTAGCTCTCTTGTCTGTCGTTGCCGTCGTCACCTCCTTGCAGGTCGTAGGCGGAAGCAAAAAAACCGATTGTGCCCAGCAATGCGATAAAACCAAAACCCAGGTTGGTGCAGTCGCTGCATCCGAAGGTAGCGCCTGCCAAAAAGCAAAGACTGCTGTTGGCAAAGAAGCCAAAACCGAATGTGCCAGTTTAAAAACATTAACCTACAAAGTAGGTGGAGCTGCTTGTGAAGAATCCTGCAGTAAACTTGTCAAAACCTTGGCAAGTCTCGATGGCGTGAGCAAAACTGAGTCATGTTCAAAAACGCATATGACCCAGATTTCTTATGATGCTTCCAAAGTAAAATCCTGTGATATTGCTGCCGCCATCAAAAAGGCCGGATACAAACTGGAAGCCCAGCAAGTTTCTCTTCCTGTCAAAGGAATGGCTTGCGGCTCCTGCTCATCCAAAGTTGGTAAAGTCCTGACCAGCCTGGACGGCGTCATCAATGGTTCAGCTTGCCACGAAAGCAATAAAGCAACTGTTCTTTTCAACCCTGAAAAGTTGGATGCCAAGAAAATTGCTGCTGTCATCAATACCGCTGGTTTCAAAACCGATATTGTTGAATAATCAGTCAATTCTGCGAAATTTCAGAGAGCCGCTTTCCTTGTTGGGATTGCGGCTTTTTGTTTGCCGTTTACAGTTTAGAGAAGCATCTTCACGCCTTCCACAGAGCGAATGGCCTGGTCAATTTCCAGCATTTTATCATGGGTCTCTATCTGCAAGGAAACCTCAAAGCTGATGTACTTTCCTGCTTTTGATTTTAATCCAGGCTGAAACGCGACTCCTTGCAAACCTGTGTCGATGAGTACTTTGTTTAAATTCTTGTGTATCCCTATCAAATCGAGGCAAATAACTTTGAAATGGCATTCGGTGGGAAAAAGACTTTCTGATTCTGCTTTTGTCAGTTCTCTCATAAGTTTTCGTTCGTTTGTTTACATCTTCAACAGGATGTTATGATCATTGGCTGAATTTGCCTCAATCCACTTGGGTAAATATCGGGTGTTTCCATATGGGAACCTTTTTTTTCATTTCGTCAATGAGCCACTGACAAGCTTCAAAAGCTTCGTTTCGATGAGGTGATACGACTTCGACCCAAAGCGAGGATTCATTGACGTTTACCTTACCAATACGATGAACGAGTCTTATGGATTCGATTGGCCAGCGTTCTTCGATTTCATTGAGAATCAGGTCAAACTGATGCAGGACCATCTTTTCAAAAGCTTCATAATTGATGGCTTTTATCTTTTTTCCTTCTTCTCCCTCTCGCACGATACCGGAAAAGTAATTCACTGCCCCCATTTCGCGGCTTATCTTTCTTTCGGCGACCAAGGACGATTCGACGATGGGGTGGATTGTTAGTTTGATGGATCTTTTCATACCTGCACCATAGCCTCCGTTTTTGGGTCAGCCTCCCTGTACAGGAGGGAATAAGGAAATTTCTTCGCCTGCCTTCAAGACATGATCGTTAGCAACATATTCCAAGTCAACCGCGGCCAATGTGGATCGTTCCATTCTCTCCATTTTGGGGTATTGCTGGCGGATGATGCTTAAAGCTTGATCAAGGTTTGTTCCTTGAGGTAACTGCAGAACAGTTGATTCGCACTCCGTCAAATCCTTGAAGTAAGAGAAGAAATTTACTTTGATATCAATCGGCGTCTGTTCCATGGCAAAGCGGTGATAATATTCCTATGAAAGGAAGCTGACGAAACTTCAAGGCAAAGTCCAGTCCGTACCCTACGACGAAGTGGTCTGGTATCTTGAAACCTGTATAATCCGCCTTAAAACGCGTTGAACCAGAAGCCTTCAAGGTTTTGTTCAACAATACACAGGTATGGATGGCTGTCGGGTGATGTTTGATCAATTCTTTTCTGACTTCCCCAAGTGTCTGTCCTGTGTCGAGAATGTCGTCGATGACCAATACGTGTTTGTCCTTGATATCAGTTTTCATTGTGTGGGTCCAATCGATGAGGCCCGGTTGCGTTGAGGCTCCGTAGCTGGATAGTCCGATGAAGTCGAGTTCACATGCAAATCGCCAGTGACGTACGAGATCAGCTGCAAAGAGAAAGGATCCGGAGAGTATGGGTAAGATCACAATGGGTTTGTCAACGGGAAGTTGTGATTGAATTTGGTCCGCTAGTTCCCTGATGCGAGACTGGATTTCCGATGCACTGATAAGCATACCTTTCAATTCAGTCGATTCCCAACCAGTCGGTGTGGGCCGTATGCGATCCGGTATTGTTCGTGTGCGTGCTTCGCCGTCGGTAGTCATTTGGGTAACCAGGATTTGAATGGTTTAAAAATCCAGTGATGCCTTTAAAGCATCAAACATGGCAGCACCGCTTTCTTTTGTTGCGGGTCGCTGGAAGACGCCATCAACGACTTCCACACATTCCACAGGTAGTTCAGTCAGGAATCTTGAAGGTTCGCAGGAGGTCATCTGACCGTATTTTTTCCGAGTTTCACAGTGACTAATCGTCAGTGACTCCATGGCGCGCGTGATAGCAACATAAAACAAGCGGCGCTCCTCATCCATTGTTCCTTCTTCAACGGAGCGTGTGTGGGGCAGCAATCCCTGCTCCATGCCTACGATGTGCACATGTGGGAATTCAAGGCCTTTGCAGCTGTGCATGGTGATCATTGTCACCGCATCAGGCTGTTCATTTTCGTTTTCAAATCGATCCTGATCCAGACTGATTTCT
>JBDQII010000389.1:0-4592 GCA_040264395.1 Verrucomicrobiota bacterium | reverse complement strand
GCAAATGTGCCGAGAAATCCGCAAATGTCCAGCAACTTGGGCTTTTCTATTTCGAGGTCACTCCCTGGAAACCATTTCCTCGCCTCATGAGATGCTTTGTCCTTCAGCGAATTCTCCAGAGCCTCCTCATCAGCCTGCGGATCAGGCAGGACCGGTGTCTTCATCTTGCTGTAGTATCGATCCAGTGCTTCCTTTGAGTTGCGCCTGGTAAAAAAACTAGATGCAATCATGACAAGGAATGGCAGCACGATTTTAGTCGGTAACTCCATGGTGGCTAACATGGAATCATTACGATTTTTCAACCCTACGCCCAACAAATCATAAATCAGAAAATCCAGTCTGAAAGATCCACTGGCTTCCATGGAACCTTCATAGTTCTCAACAAGAACCGTTGCCCCCTCTTCTTCACGCTTCTCTATTTCCACACGCTTTGCTCCTTCCAAAGGCTTGACACTGCCGGTCCAGTAAATCGATTTACCACCTGAAACGATCGTGTCGGAAATGATTTGACCCTCGCGAATTGGATCTGGACGATCTCCCAAACGCAACAAAAGATCCGAGTCAGAACTGAGCAAAAGCAAGGATTTGTCATACTCCTCAATCTCCATGCTCCTGCGCCTGATGTCGGATGGCGCTGCAGGCCGTTCGACGCGCGTTGTCACGATATGTGTCACCTGTGCAAATCGGTCAGATGTTTTGAGTCCTGGGGCGAGCATGGGAATCAACCAGGGAATGATGAAGAAAAACAGGGCAGTGAACCCAATGGTAAACCATGCCGAACCAGTGGAAGCGCGACGCCAATACATGCCAATCCAGAACGGAGCAGCAAAAACGATGGGAACAATCCAAGTCAATTGAAGCAACACAAAAACGTCCTGAACCATGAGTGACATGATCGTTGCCCCGACAATCACGATCATTCCAGTTATACGTCCAATCATGAGACAAGAGGACTCGGAAGCATTCTTGTTCACAAAAGGGATATAGATATTGCGTACAATGAGCGCAGAGCTTACCAGCATGTAGGTATCCGCCGAACTCATCAGCGCAGCAAGCAAACAGGCCAGCATCAATCCCCGCAGACCAGGTAACAACAATTCACGGGAAGCAATGCCCCACGCCTTCCCTGGATCTTGCATCACTTCCGCATTGTCCGCATACAAAGCGAGCACGATCAATGCTGTGATCGCCCAACCGATGGTGCAAAATCGTTTGGCCAAATTCCCAGCTACCAGGCCGACACGTGCATTGAGCTCGGTTTTTGCAGACCCACCACCCGTCGCGATAAAATGCGGTTGAATCACCACCCCAACCAATGAGATCAACGTCACTGCGATGATTCGATACAAGGGAAATTCACTGGCATTGGCAGAACCTACCAACTGAAACATACCCGCAGGCAGCTGCTCATGCATGATCTTGAATCCGGTCATCAGCCCATCAGTTTCAGGGTTCCCAAATCGCTCGATCAAGGCATCGAGACCGAATGGAACCAGCATGACCGAAAGAATGATGATAAAGATTCCCTGAATCATGTCAGTCCAGTAGGCCGCCGTGAGTCCACCCAGCACACCATACACAATCACGATCAGCGCAATGATGGGAACCAGAAAGAACTCCAATTTCCAGGTCTGACCGCCTATGACAACAACATCTCCAAGCAAGGGAGCCGCGACTTTTCCAATGGCAGAAAAAAACATCGAACCATAGACAATATAGAAGATAATCCCGAAAACCGTGTAGGCAGCACCCATTGCCTTGGATTCATAACGCTCCGCAAACCAATCCCCCAAGGTCATATGACGCATGCGTCGATACCAGACACCTGTGATCCAGTAAAAAGGAGTCACGAACAACCACGACATGGTACTCCATATACCGCTCATGCCACTGGTGAAGCTGGTTCGGGCGGTATTGACCGGGTCCGAAGAACCCGTGCCGGCGCCAAAGGCAGCAAAGGCCTGCAGCCATTTACCGAACTGTCTGCCACCCATGAAATAATCCTCCTGCGCTTTGACTCGCTTCATGGCAATCCGACCAATCCAGATCATCAGTAAGAAATAGGCCGCAAGGACCACATAATCGAGGAAACTCATAATGAAATCATAAGGGTAAGGAGCACGTCAGACAAGCTGAAGCTTATAAGTGAATGTGCATTCGGCTGAACGTATCCTGTGGGTTTGAATCCATGCCGCAGGCAATGTCTTCAGCTGGTTTCGTATGGGAAAAGGTCAGTCAGCAGAATCTTGCCGATAGTCTCCTTGATCAAATCAGCTTGTGCCAGTCGATCCGCACTGAATGTATGAGTTACAGCCACACATCGCATGCCAGCGGATTTCGCAGCTTGCACTCCATGGCTTGCATCCTCAATGACCACACATTGACTCGACATCACTTCGAGTTGCTTTGCCGAAGCCAGAAAAATGTCCGGAGCTGGTTTCTTGTGTTAGACATGGTCCGCACCTGTCACCGCATCCCAAGTTTCCAGCGGCAAACCAATCTGAGTCATGTTGGCTTCAATCTTGATCATGTCCGCACTGGATGCGACTCCAATTTTCCATCCCTGATCACGACAACGATGTACGAGCTCAACGGCTCCGGGAAAGCTTCGTAGTTTCCTTGGAGCCAGTTTTAAATAAATTTCATAAATACGCATTTTGGCCTCAAAGAGGTCAATCGTCATTCCGTATTTTTCTGCGACCCCACCGATATAATGCTCCTCACCTGTTCCGACATGGGGGTAGAAATCTTCGGACTGAACCTGGACACCAAGCTCGGCAAACATCTTCACAGAGGCTTCATTGATCAGAGGTTCAGAATCGGCAAGCACACCGTCCATATCAAAAATCACCGCTTTGTCTGGCTTTTGACTCATCTGCTTGAACAGCATGCAAGTTCCTTTCATCTTTGAAAACGACGAAAGCATGAATGGAATGTAAATCAAATGTGAAAGGAATGGTTTGTGAACGGATCAGAGTCTCGGTACATTTCGGAGATCATGCCTATGTTTCAATCCGACCAGCTACCCGACACGGATCCTACGCCCATCTTTGAAACCTTTCGCTGGCGTTATGCTTCGAATCTGCTGACCGCTGCCGTTGCACACTTTGGTTTGTTTGATCGATTGGCAAAAGGGCCCTTGTCCAGTACCGAGCTGAGAAAAGAACTCGGCTTGGAAAACAGGCCGTTTATTGTCCTCATGACAGCGCTGCAAGCCATGAAACTAGTTCAACGGGATCAAGAAAACCGTTTCGAAGCCAATACACTTTCTCTGGAGCACCTCGATTCACATGGCCAATTTTATGTGGGCGATTACCTCGGTCTGGCTGCTGATTCCCCTGAGGTCGTTGAGCTGGTTGATAGATTGCGAAGCAATCAACCCGCAGATATCAATCATCAAGGAACCGCGTTCATTTATCGTGCTGGTGTGAAATCAGCCATGGAACAATCCAAACTGGCGCGTCACTTCACTCTTTCGCTTGCGGGCCGGGCGCGGAACGTAGCACCGTCTCTGGCTGAACAACTAAATCTTCAAAATGTGAAACACCTGGTCGATGTTGCGGGCGGCAGTGGCATTTACTCTCTGGCATTACTCGAGAAAAACCCTGATCTTGAAATAACACTGGTGGATCTGCCGGAAGTGCTCAACATTGCCCGTGAGCTGGCTGAAACTCATCCCGAAAAAAAACGACTCCACCTCGTCGAGGGAGATATGTTTGAATGGACTCCTCCAAGCCAGGCAGATGCATTCCTTTTTTCGAATATCTTTCATGACTGGGATATCCCAGAATGCAGAAAACTGATGCAGCGTTATGCAGAAGCACTTCCATCCTCCGGCAAATTATTCGTACACGATGTTTTCCTCAACGACACGATGGATGGTCCGCTGCCAATTGCACTTTATTCGACAGCACTGTTCTCCCTGACCGAAGGTCGTGCCTATTCCACTGCCGAATACCATTCATGGATGGAGGCCCTGGGACTGAAGGTTAGCGGCCCCTTGGCGACATTGGTCCATTGTGGTATCCTGACAGGAAGGAAACCGTGAAGCACATCACCACCATCATCGCCCCTGAATACGACTCCAAAACAAAACTTATGATGAAATTAACAGCGGTCCTGATCCTCATGCTTTTGTGCGGCCTTCAAAGCACGATCGGGCAGGTCCGTATCAGCGAATTTTCCGCTTTCAACAGCTCGACATTCGCCGATGAAGAGGGTTCGCAGGAGGACTGGATTGAATTAGTGAACCTAGGGGCGCAAACAATCAATCTGAGCTCATGGAGTCTCACAGACAATGCCCAATCACTTCGTAAATGGACCTTTCCATCCGTGTTAATTTCTCCGGGAAACTACCTCGTCATCTTTGCCTCAGGTAAAGACCGAAGAGCATCAGGTAGCCCCCTGCACACCAATTTCAAATTATCCGCTGATGGCGAATTCCTGGCGCTTGTGAATCCCGACCTGGAGATTGTTTCCAACGCCTTTTCCCCGTCCTATCCCCAGCAATTCCGTGACGTATCATTTGGGTTTGGGCTTGAGCAGTCAACCACAGTCCTTGTCGCGTCGACCGACTCTGGCAGGATGATTGT
>JBDQII010000388.1:0-4607 GCA_040264395.1 Verrucomicrobiota bacterium | reverse complement strand
CGCATTCAGTCGAAGGCGCATCTTTGGAAATCCCTGCTGAAACTGCTTATCTGGAACCGGACCATGGTGACGCCCGAATTTCGCGACAAGGAGGTATCGTGGGATGGGTCAGTAGTTCGACATCGATTCAATGGTATGGCAAAGCCAGGGAGGCAGGGTCAGTCGATGTAAGCTTACGCATCAAGGGCAACGACGATGGAGAAGCAACTCTTCTGTTTCAGATAGGTCGGAAAACAACGCAGAAGGAAATTAAGATTAAGCAAGGGGAGGAGACCATGATTTCCTTTGACTCATTCCCCATTCCTTCTTCAGGCTACCACTCCTTCAAATTAAGTCGGGTCAATCAGCAAAAAAGCAATCCACCCTCCATTGACGTCCTGAAGCTGGAACTATCCGGCGACCTCACTCATCAGATTCATTTCAATTTAAAACCAAGACGCAATGCGGCTTCTGTCCACCTGGCCTACCCTGTTCCGAACGAAACCGAAGTGGCGGCTTTCTATTGTGAAATGACCGCGCTTGAAGATCCTGTTCACTCCTACTACATGGCTTGCGGGTGGCATCGGGGGTACTTTGGAATGCAGGTCAACAGTCCATCAGAACGTCGGATCATCTTCAGCGTATGGGATCGAGGCGATGAACCGACCGACCCCAGCAAGGTTGAAAACGAAAACAGAGTCAAGCTGGTCAAAAAAGGGGATGGCGTCTTTACCGGACGTTTTGGAAATGAAGGCACCGGCGGGCACAGTCATTTGAAGTATCCATGGAAAACAAACAGCCTTCAAAAGTTTCTGGTGACAGCCAAACCCAGGGATGAAACCCACACGGTTTTCAGTGGTTATTATTTTCACCCGGACAGCCAGCAATGGATGCTGATCTCAAGCTGGAGTACTCCGGGTGAGGGTGGTTACATGCGCGGGCTCTACAGCTTCAGTGAAAACTTTGTGGGACGTAACGGTCATTTACTGCGCAAGGCTCTTTATGGAAACCAATGGATCCTCGACAGCAAAGGAACTTGGCACGAGCAGACCACCGCCAAATTCAGTCACGACCCTACCGGCAGAGAAGATCGCCTGGACCGTTACATGGGGCTCGAACAAGGACAGTTCTTTCTTTCTCACGGTGGGTTTCTCGATGGATTTACGGCATACGGCACACTTTTTCAACGTCCAGCTTCCGGCTCCAGACCCAAGGAATTGATGAATCTCAGCTTGGATCAATAAATCGGGGCGCATTTCGACCCGAATCAAAAAGGCACTCTGGAGGCGCTATTCTGCCCTGAACCAGAGAATGTCCAGCACGCGCATCCCGAGAGCGCCTGTCACATAAGCAACCAGATCGGACACAAGAAAGCCCTGCCCCAACACCAAATTGAAGGGAACCGTTGTTCTAAATTGCTGGGCCCAATCCGCTTGATATAATTGAGAAAACTCAATGACCGTGGCTCCAGCAATGGTCAGGCCCAATACAAACCATCCTGAACGGGATCTCAATCCCAAGAGCAAAACCCCGTAGAGAGCCGCTGCCCACAAGACGTCCCCACCATAGAGCAGCATCCAGTCCGGAGACCAGGCTCTCGCAAACGTTCTGGAAGCCAGTCCTGTGCCAATGATCAGGACAAGTGTCCACAGACAGCGCCATGGTCGAAGTGGCCTGATTTGCGAGGATCCTTCATCGGTTGTTGCGTTGGACATGCGGGTTGCCTTATAAAGATAACTTATGCCGACGGTGGGTGAACAACTTGCTTCCGCCAGGGAAGCCAAAAAATGGGTTCTGGACGATGTGGCTCGTCTCACCAAGTTGCGGAGCGATCAGGTTCTTGCGCTTGAGGAGGGGCGGTATCATGTCTTCTCTGCACCTGTGTACGTTCGCGGTTTTGTTAAATCTTACGCCAAACTGGTCAACATTGATTCCGCACCACTTCTTGAAGAGCTCAACGGCGAACTCAACAAAGATAAAAAATTTCAACAAGCCGAGTCACTGACGGGTCCTCAACGCGGTTTGATTGAATGGTGCGCCTATGCCCTTTCAAGGGTTCCGTGGAAAATTGTCCTGCCTCTGGTTGCAGTATTGATGCTGGTTGCCGTTTTTGTCTGGGGCATGCAGTGGTGGGAATCCTACAAGAACCGAGACCCACTGGAAAACCTGCCTCCGGGTTATTACCAGTCTTCAAACCCTCTCCCAGCGGAATACATCCCCCTGGAAGAGTAGGTTCGAAAGGCCTTTCCCAGAAAAGCCAATCACACTTTGACCGTGCGACCGGTGCGAACGGATCGGTAAATGGCTTCGATCACCTTCAAATCACGCATGCCTTCCTCACCGGAAACCTGTGATTCTCGGCCCTCGAGAATGCACTTTGAGAAATTGTCCATTTCATTGGCAAACTGATCGATAACCGGCTTTTCAATCACGTCTCCCTTGCTGGTTCGTCCCTTGATGCCCCCATAGCTGTAGGCCGGATCCAGACTGAACCAACCCTTGTCGCAATGGGCGGAAAAGCGATTGATACCACTGAAATTGTAAGTCGTGCTGCAATAGGCCAGCACACCACTTGGAAACTTCATGGTCCATACGATGGATTCATCCACCTCGGCAAATTTCACCGGATCAGTCTTGGTTTCCTGCGCAGAAATTTCGACGGGTTCCTCACCGGCTAAAAACCGACAAGCCTGCAGCGCATAGATCCCAACGTCCATCAATGCGCCGCCACCGGCAAGATCCGCTTTCAAACGCCATTGATCAGGGTTACCAATCCGAAACCCAAAACCAGCGTCGATCATTTTCAAATCCCCAAACACCTTTTCCCGCGCAAGACGCATGCATTCGACGTTGTTGGGCTCAAATTGACATCGATACCCTATGGCCAGCTTCTTGCCTGCGTCCTTGCAGGCATTGATCATCGCCTGACAATCCGATGCAGAATTGGCCATGGGTTTTTCACAAAGCACATGTTTGCCCGCCTTGGCTCCTCGAATGGTGTACTCGGGATGCATCCCGTTGGGTAATACAACGTAAACGACATCGATATCCGGATTGGTGGCGATTTGATCATAATTATCGTAATTGTAGCAGTTCCTGGCGGGGAGACTGTATTTGGCTTTCCATTTTTCAATCTTGGAAGGGGTACCGCTGACAATACCAGCCAGCCGGGAATGCTCTGTTTTCTCAAGCCCCGGAGCAATTTGATTCGTGCTCAATCCCCCCAGTCCAACCAGGGCATAACCCAGTTTCTTCTTTTCCTGAGACTGGACCCTCGGGGCCCAGAGACCGGTTTCACCCGCGACGACCGCACCCGCAGCAAGTGTTCCTGCTTTTTGGATGAAACCACGGCGATCGGTTGATTTTTTCAGAGGCGATGGATTATCTTTCATGATTCGATTGTCTGAAACATTGGTCACTTTGCCAAGTGCGCGTTTGTAATTAATACAGGGAGAAAGGTTGACGCCTTACCAAGGTTTATCTACTCTCTGCCCTCCTTCCAATCCCGAAGGAAACACCTTGCTCAACTTCCAACGAAGATTCGCAATCTAAACCCATGTTTCAGTTGATTTACCGTAAGTACGGAAACCGTCTCCGTGCCAAGGATGATTTGTTATCCGGATTAACCGTCGCTCTGGCTCTGGTGCCGGAAGCGGTAGCCTTTGCATTCGTCGCCGGTGTGGATCCTCTGGTGGGCCTCTATGCTGCCTTCATTGTCGGACTCATCACGTCAATATTTGGCGGACGCCCCGGAATGATCTCGGGTGCCACCGGGGCACTTGCCGTTGTGTGCGTCTCTCTGGTCGCGGAACACGGCGTCGAGTATTTGTTTCCAACGGTGGTGTTAATGGGGTTGATACAGGTGGCCGTCGGACTCCTTCGACTGGGTAAATTCATCAGGCTGGTCCCCCACCCTGTGATGCTGGGATTTGTCAATGGACTGGCTATTGTCATTTTTCTGGCCCAGATCCCCCAGTTCACCGTTGATCCAACGGTCGCAGATGCCGCCTGGAAAACAGGAAAGGATCTCTACCTGATGCTGGGCATGGTTGGCTTGACCATGGCGATCATCCATTACCTGCCTCGATTGACCACCGCCATTCCTTCGTCGCTGACTGCCATTCTATTTGTTACCGGGCTTTCGATCGGTATCGAAAAAATGACCGGTTTTCATACGCGAACCGTTGGAGATCTGGCTCCCATCGGTGGAGGGTTGCCTGCGTTCCAGTGGTTCACGGTTGGCATGAACAGTGAAACGCTTGGCATCATCTGGAAATACGCGGTGATCATGGCAGCCGTCGGTTTGATCGAATCCTTGATGACCTTGTCACTGATCGATGAACTGACAGAAACCAGAGGTCGAGGAAATCGGGAGTGCATCGGTCAGGGAGCATCCAATATTGTCACTGGATTTTTTGGAGGCATGGGAGGCTGTGCCATGATCGGTCAAAGCATGATCAATATCCGATCGGGTGGACGCGGCAGACTGTCCGGTTTCTCAGCCGCAATGTTTCTTCTGGTTTTCATTCTATTCACTTCAGGTTATATTGAGATGATACCGCTCGCCGCTTTGACAGGCGTGATGATGATGGTTGTATTGGGCACGTTTGAGTGGGCTTCGCTGCGCT
>JBDQII010000387.1:0-4615 GCA_040264395.1 Verrucomicrobiota bacterium | reverse complement strand
TACTGCAATAGAATGCCTTAATACGCTCCTTCAGAGATATGACGGGACCTTGACCGGGCCACAGACCGTGAATAAGTATCGAAAGCATCTGTTTGAAGTAGAGCAGTCCAAAACTTCCATGGAAAACACACTCCCCAGGACGAAAGATCCCCACCAGCAAAAGGACAGGCAACCAAGCGCTGACCATCTCATATTGAATCATTGGAAGCTACTGCAATACCGTGTCCGTTATTTTACCGACGGAGTGGTCTTGGGGAGCCGCTCTTTCGTCAACCAGTTCTTTGCGGAAAAGCGTATCTACTTTGGACCTAAAAGAAAATCAGGCGCGCGCAGAATCAGGGGCGCTCATCTAGGAAACCTCTACACCGTGCGTGACTTGCAAGTCAATCGCATCTCATGAGCAGGCAAATTCATTTACTTTTCTTTGCTTAAACTGCTTAGTACGGCGGTCGTATCCTTAGAAAGCTCACGAAGGATACTCTCGATTTCTGCTTTTAACTTTTCACTGGCTTCAGCCTTTGCTTCCACCTTTTTATGCTTGAGTTGCTTGAGGCATTTGTAAATCAATTCTCGGCGCTTTTTAGTCCACCTCGAACTCAAGCCAGCTTTGTCTTCACCCTCAATGGATTGGATTTGATCCTGCACATAGGGTCTCGCATGCGACCAGCAAATCATCCACTGGTAGAACAGAAGCAAGCGATCAAAAAGCACAAAAGGAAATTGCGGGTTGCGATTAGGTCCTAAGATTAAACTGGTACGTCCTAACGGAAGTTTTTTGACCTTCACTCTTGCCATATTTTCGCCTTTAACCCAAGTACCTGCCAGAGCCAGAGCGGCTCCACTGAGGGTGAACATGCCAAAAGACAGATTTGCAAAAAGGATGTCCAATTTCAAACCCGCACCTCCCCCCAAGACAGCCGCTGCCATTAAAACCTGTCTGCGACTCAAACCCAACATCTTCCAACTTCGTTCGCTCCAGAGATCCTCTGCCAGAATCGATTGCTCAGGTAATGTGGGTCGAAATTTTCTATGCCGATAAACACCTCTGATTGAGGAATGGGCTCGTTTTTCGAGCGATTGAATGTCCAGCTGATACTGAGCGATCAGTTTGGAGCGCAAAACTGATTCATCCTCTCCCTTCGCAGGGAACATCTCAACCTGAAATTCGAGTGCTTCAACGAGGCAGTCGCTGATGATTTGAGCCGTATCAGAGATCCTTTTTTTCCAATCGGATTCAAAAATACCCACAGCACGCACCATCGCCGGTTCCCAGTCCTGATGCATTCGTTTGAGACTTTCAAGCAATGCCATGCGCTCGACAAAGGAGGCCTGATGCGCATTGAATATCCGTGTCAGGTTGAAAGACTTCGCACAATTATCCTTCCATGTCTGAAGAAAGGAATCATCCCCTTCCTTCGGATTAATGAGGGCCATCCGTGGATTACCCGTCATGCGGAGAATTTCCATTTCACAGACATCATTTTTTCTCATCGGTCTGGAACCATCCACGACATAAATAATGCCTGCTCCCGCGGCCAGCGGTATCAGCAATTCGACATCGTGGTGATGCTCTGGATCTTCTCGGAAGGCTTCGACAAATGCATGAGCAGGATGTCGCCTCTGGGCACTGTGCTGCTGCATCCATTCAAGCGTTTTCTGAGGATGCTGAAATCCGGGTGTGTCTAGAAAGCGGATCAAAATTTCATCATCAACCCTTACAGAATAATCAGAACAAACCGTGGTCTCTCCGGGGAAATCACTGATTCTAAGTGAATCATCCTCGGTCAAAGTTGCTACCACAGAAGATTTACCCTCATTGGGATGACCAACCACGGCAAAAGTGGGAATTTCGGATGCGTTCATCATGATGCAACAAGGGCTCGAACCTGTATTTCCTTTGACAGGTTTTGATGAACGAACTTCTGCCAGATTTCGAGATCTCGTGAACGCACAGGCGTCAGCCAGGACACGCCCCGAGGTTTCCCCACAAGACCTACACACAAGAATACACCTGGGGGCAGAAGTCCGTGGAATGCTTTCAAGCGCTTCATTTTTTCCTGAATGGGGGGTTGCCATGCTTCCTCCACCCATAGGAGGCAATCGCCGTTACAGAATCGCTCAAAGCAGGAGTCATCTGCTGACGGTGAAGAGTCGAGCACTCCTTTCACTTGCCATCCATAGGGCGAAAGCAGGGATTTAATGCTACTCTGTTCATTGGGCGATCCCAAGCCTTCGTCCATATAGAACCAGCATGGGACATCAAGAACCGTTGATTGGGCGGAGCTGGCAGTCGGTGCCAGATTATCTGCTAGAAGTGAAGGAGCCGGCACATTGTCTTTTGACTGAGAGTGGTTATCAAATGGTTTTGTTGTCACATGAAGGTAGCGGGTATGAAACCGGCTCCACAACTTTTGACAAGAGACACTTTGAATTGGGTAAAGAGCCACCTGACGACGCTCTTGAACGCTCAGCCAGAGCCAGAGTAACATGCGAGGGATGAAGCCATACACGGTGACTGCCATCATTAGAAACGGCCACCAGGAAGTGAGGTAGGGATTTTGCATGGCCCCGATTCCATCCTTGAGGATGATACGACTTCCTTCAATCTGTGCAAGCGACGGAAATCCCTGTCCTTCACCCCAAATCCAATTCCATGGCAAGGACAAGGTTTTAACCACTGCGGCCACTGTTCCGTCATTGATTTGCTGCATCGAAGTCTGCCACCCAAATGCAAGATCACGAAACACCACACTTGTCATCAAAGTGAAGATCACGCCCACATTGAACATCACCCCCGCCATCTGAATTCTGGTCAGGATGGGCCAAAGTAAAAACTTCCCAGAAGCTGCATGGTCATCCCGCAAGTGTTGCCAAAAGGATTCCCAGACCATGCGTTTTTCAGTCGCAAGTTTTGAAATCAAATGACGATCTAAGCGAGTGGAGGCGCAGTGCATCAAACTTTGAAGCAGTCGCAGTGAAAAGCCGGCATGGAGAGGAATCCATTGCAAACCTTTTCCAGCGATCAGAATAAAGGATGCGAAGCTCCAGATAAATTGTATCCCTACCAACAGGAACAAGAATATCGCTACGTTGACAGGCTGAGCTCCGTCGTAATTCAAAAGACTTGCGGTCACGCCCGCTCCGGTGAGCAATCCTGCGAAAAGAAGCAACCAAAAAAGCATTCCGATCAGCCATTGCCACGACTCTCCCGGCAAAGGCGTGTCACGCTTGTGCTGTTTTTTATGATACTCAAGCCACGCCTTGAGAACTTTTGGATCGGGAAACTCTGCATGCCCTTCCACTGAATGATCTGAAACATGCTGCTGAAACCAGTTACGTGATTGCTGAGCCGATTCACCTCGTTTTTCACTGGAGGAGGCATGCATCAAAAAATACTCAAGATCCACCACGTCAGCTGATGACCAGTGTCCTTCAGTTTTTTTGACTTTTTCTGCCTTCATACGGGTGATTGATCCTATCCTGCCTTGAAAAATCAGGATTTGAATAGACCATTAAAAAACGGAAGCCGGCGAGGGCTTCCGTTGGAGCTAAATTTGAAAAATGTGGAGATAAACGCTCTCAAGAACGGAATTGCATGGTCTGAGCCTGAGGCATTTCGTCTGGACATGGGGCGTTGATGGGGGCATCAGGTTCAGTGCTTGATGGCTTGATCAGGCCGTTAGCCAGCATAAACGCTTCGACTTCTTCTCCGCTGACATCTGCGAGCATACGACCATCTATCTCGACGCATGGACTGAGCATCTGACCGCTTTTTTCGATCATTTCCTGTCTTTGAACCGGATCATTGATGATGTCCCGATCTTCAAAAGGCAGATCGTATTTACGCATGATGGCACGCACGCCCTGACTCCATCCACAAGATGGTTTCAGGTAGGCGATGATTTTGAGAGGTTGATTTGATTCGCTCATATTATTTTATCTTTAAAATATGAGTAACAACATGCCAAAAACTGGGAGGTATTCAACATAGAATTGGAGGATTCTTAACCCCGCCCTTGAACATCAGGCCTTGGTTGAATCGTTTTGAATGGCTTTAAGCTGTTGTTCCAGTTCCTTTACCAGTTCTGGATATTCCATGTAAAGATTGCTGCTTTCCGATGGATCCTGATTCAAATGATAAAGCTGACCTTTTGGACCTCCCTCGGATGCTTTGATTCTGGATGGCTTACTAAAGCCACCTGAACCCAGACCCTGAATGAGTTTCCATGGCCCTTTCCGAATGGTCAGGGTACCGTTGCCCGATGGAACCACAAGATGATCTCGAACCGGAACAGCTTCCGGCTGTCTGCCTGTAAGCACATCAAAGAAGCTTACACCATCAGGAGCAGCCCCTTCAGGTAATGCCTGACCAATCATGGCAGCTGCAGTGGGAAGTATATCCGTGAAACTGATGGTCTGTTGACTCACCGAGCCTCCTCGAATCCGGCCCGGCCATCTTACGATAAATGGCATCCGGTGCCCCGCTTCCCAGGCATCCGCCTTCATCCCCCTCAGTCCTCCAGAAGAATCATGATCAAATCGTTCAACATCATGTTCATACCAGACAGGTCCGTTGTCAGAGCTAAGAATCACCAAAGTGTCCTCCCGCATTCCT
>JBDQII010000386.1:0-4620 GCA_040264395.1 Verrucomicrobiota bacterium | reverse complement strand
GTGGCTGCGGAGGCGGTGGCTGCGGAGGCGGAGACTAACCTACCTCCTACTCAAGTAATCCTGCGCTTTTTCCGCCTAGCTCAGCATCTTGCTTTTTTTCAAACTACAACCCCATACGAGCTCTGCACAAAATAAGACACAGGAATGAACACAAAATTACACTTTGACTATTCTTGTTTGCAACCAGGTGATAAATCAACGTATCAGGTCTGAAATGAGGCTTGGCATTTATTATGCTAAATGTGAAATGCATCTAATTTGATGCTATTCATATTGCTACACTGAAAATGAGTCATGCCTCCTCGCTGTTTGCAGTTCAGCGAGGAGGTTTTTTCTGTCTCCTCGTCGCACGGTAGGGGCATATGGCATCGATTGGAAACACTTCTCTGCTTCCTTGAAGAATCTGCACTAAGGCTCAAGCGAGGCAAGTATCTTGCGATGATACTCCCACACATCAGACTCTTTAGGTAAATAAGTATATCCATCTACACTGCGGCCATTGAGTTGATCGCCGTATTTCTCTTTTAGTTCGGCTGGGCTAAGCGTAAGTTTTACCCCCAAGCCGCTCACATCAACACCTTCCAGCTCACTGCCGGCGATTTCCAAATCATACACGACTGTTATGTGGCCATCCCCTCGGTCGGCGTCCCTGGCAACCCAACCCAAGTCCACTCCATCCTCGTCAGGATTAAGAACAGTTTCTGAATAAAAAGCATCTCTTACTAACATAGGGCAATCTTTCAGGTAGGACCACAATCCAGTCAAGGAAAGCGGTAACGAAAAGATGAGGTTTGTTTACTCTAAACCAATGTCATCGTCATGGATCTGCTGGCTTGAAAACGGATCAAACTACATGCTGAAGGCGGACATGCCGCCCCGTTCCTGTGGCGCTTCCACACAAACCTCTTTGGTGGGATCCGCTTTTCCTGTGTCGGTGACGGGTTGTTGTTTGTATTCCATGAGGTCCCTTATTATTGGCTGCTGCCACCATGAAACCAGCTGCAATGCTCGGAGGAGATTTACTCTCTCGATGGAATCTTCCATTCCTGATAGTTATGCTTAATCGTATTTGGTTTGATTGGCCCGAAATGCATTGCGAGAAGGCTTTTCACAGGGATCGTGACAGGGCCGTAGCGTTTTGAAACCCCTGATACAAAGTCCTTGTTTGAGTCCACATTGCTGACTATTACTGCTGATCCGTCAATCAACCAAAGACAAATTTCATCATGAGACATCATTGATTTTTCTAACGGCGGTTTTTTTGAAATCACTTTATTGGAGCGAATATCAACAACACCATACAGGCGGTCATTGGGAAACTGAATATCTCGTAATTTCGATGAAATCATTGTTTTTGTCTCAGTAATACGAACAAGGGCCCCTCTTAACAAATCTCCATTCATCGTGATGGCCAAGTGAGATGGAAGGCGGTCTTGCTGACCTAAATTCGCAAGTATCCTGTTCAGTTTTTCTTTCTTTGATAAATGAGATTGCGAAGATACAGATTCGAACATTTTGTCCAAAAGGCTGAAGGTGGCCTCTCCGGATTCCTCTTCATCAAGTGACAAAGCAGGTGTCACAAATTCAATTGCTTTAAGTTGGGATGAATGGATGCGGCGTTTTTCCAGATAGGGCGATATAAGCCCAATCCATTCATTGTTGTAGCCAGTAATCTTACAAGGGAGAACCTCTCCACTTTGCAGATACAACTTGGATGGGAATTGTTTTGGTCCGTAAACAACTCCCAGATCAGCTCCTATCGTATTCCGTTGAATCCTGACAGATTCATGCACGTCCATCCTTAATGGCTGCGCCGCACCATCAGGTCTCCATCCAAATGAGGCCCCCTCCAGATCGAAGGTTAATTGGCCACGCAATCTCCCGAATGATGTATTTAATCGGTCTCGAGACTTACCCGATGGATCAGACATCGATGGTGATCCTTGGAATTCCAGCCTGGCGGCGCCCAGCAAATGGCATGTGATAGGTTTTAGTGAGAAGCCATTCTGCACTTGAACGTGATTTGAAGAAAAGGAAGCAAGCTGACCACTGACTTTTTCTCCGTTATGATACCTCACTATCACATCAATTCCGGATTGTCGTGATTGAGCGTTCATAGGAAAAACATGCCCCAGCATATCAACATCAACCACAGATTGTTTTCCCTGAAGATCAATCATGTGAGCCTTATCCCTCCTCGGATGCAATGTGCCCAGCTGAAAACCACCACCCAGAAGCTGAACACGTGGAACGTGCTCCTGGTCAGCTGAATTCGGAGGCGCAGGCTGCCGCAGCTGGTAAAGGCTCAGACGTTTTACGATTAAGTCTTCACCTTGATTGCGAATGAATACGCCTGAATCATTGCCCGATATCTTCATCCCCTCAATACGCCGAAGAGGAGTTCCATTCATATCCAATACATGTATTGTCTGAGACGATACGTCGTGCCGCAAATGCAAGGAAACATCAAGATCACCTTCCCCAATCCCTTGAAGCGATTCAACTTTACTGCCTTGTGCAAGCACCACATCGCTGCCCCAGGTTTCAATTTTAAGCGCTTCTTCGCTCTCAGCCTCGAACTCTGAATTACCAAATCCGAGAGTGAATTGCGGTTGACTTGAGGAGGCAAGCACCAGTTCCATCACAAAATTATCGGGTAATTGAACCGATTTGAACAATCCCGTTCTTTTGAGGCCAGTGATCGCATGTCCGCCAACATCTTCACGCCACCCCATTTGACGGTTGGTCCCAACCAGTGATCGATTTTTGAACCCTGGCCCCGACCACCAGACTCTTAGATCCCTCATGCCTTCACCGTTGATATATTCCACTTTCAACTGGTGCACACCTGACGGCAAAAACATGGAAACGGGGACTACATTTCCGTTTGCTGCTTCAGCTAAAAACTCGCCATCAATCCAAAATCGCATTTTGCTGTTTGCAGAGAGGTGGAATTGATATTCATCTGCCTCATTGATTTGCAGCTGACCTTCAAATTGTATCCCGAAATCCTGCTTTTGACTGGAGATACCAAGATCAAAATAGCTCGAGGCAAGATGACCTTCCTGGTCGATTCCGAATCTTGCCAAATCTGGAAATTCCCCAAGTAATGCTCTTCGCTCTATTTTACAGACTTTGTATCTCAAATTCATTATTGGCCCTCCAAGAGCGACGCTCCATTGATCAAACCTTGAGCCATCGAATAGTTCGTCAGGGTGATCCTTTCTGTGGGCGGCATACAAGGCACTGCGTTTCAATTGAAACCTTCCAAATCGTTGACTCTTCAGGATCAATGTTTCCGGATCAGAATCGATGAAATCTGCATCGAAAACATCCCCGAAAACCGTTGTGAATCGAAAGCGATGATTCTTTTGCCTGATTGTCTCCGGAAAACGTATCGAGTGAAGAGAGCGTATATTAACCTGCAGTGGATCGAGGAAGACAGGCGAATCCCAACTCACCCATGGCCCCGTACTTGGCAGCAATGCACCTGATAAAGCATCACCATTCTTCCAATGCAAAGTGAGTGTATGGTTTCCATCTGGAGTATATGATCCAGTTTTCGATGTCTGAGCCTCAGTTACTAAAAGCCTTGCCCAGCAGAAAAAGCACACCATTACAAGCAGCCCCCATGGGAACACTGATCTGCCTTTCCATTTTGAAAACATTTCCATCTTTAACAACGGGATCTATCATATAAAGGTGTCAGAAATCAAACCCCCATGGCAAGTGTCCTTGGTATTTTTCATTCACCCGTATGTTTATATTGTCATAATTGATCAAAATTTGTCAGGCTCGTTGCACTTTTTGCGTTTTTTATGAAACCTGGAACGGTCGTTACTTGTATATAATCGATTTCAAATATTTGTTAGCACTCATGAAGCATCACTCTAAACCCAAGTTTTACCGTTCCGGTTTCACTTTGATCGAACTCCTGGTGGTCATTGCCATCATTGCCATACTCGCTTCACTGCTTTCCCCCGCTTTGGGTAAAGCCAAGTCCAAGGCCAGACAGATTGAATGTCTAAACAATTTAAGGCAGCTTACATTAGCACTGCAAATGTATGCTGATGATTTTAATGACAGCATCCCAACACGAACATCAACATCGGCTAACTGGATCCAAACACTCAAACCCTACTATACAGACCCTGATATTTTAAAGTGTCCTGCGGATGGCCCAACAGCAAAAAGCAGTTATCTCATCAACGGGTTTAACGATTGGTTCGCCGTTCGTCTGGATCCGGAAGAATTTGAGCAGTTTAAACAGTGGAGAGGTGGCGCAACTCTGCGTCTAACAGTCATTCCCAACCCCTCCGACACCGTTATTTTTGGTGAGAAATATAAGGACTCTCCGCACAATCACATGGATTTCTATCAGGGGGAGGGAAATGATTTTGAGGAAATCAATCAGGCCAAACATCGCGCCGCGAACCAGAGTAAGGAGAGCGGCGGTTCCAATTATGCTTTTGTGGACGGTAGTGTTCGGTTCATGAAGTATGGAACAACCATGGCTCCTGAAAATCTATGGGCAGTGACTGAACAGTGGCCACTGTTCAGTCACTGCCCATAGATTTTCAGGAGCCATGGTTGTTCCATACTTCATGAACCGAACACTAC
>JBDQII010000385.1:0-4625 GCA_040264395.1 Verrucomicrobiota bacterium | reverse complement strand
TGGCGGGGCTACGATGTGGAATAGTCAAGTCGTTCAAACAATGTGACCCACAAGCCCTTTGTGTGATTTTTCTTTTTTGTGTGTTTCTCTCGAAGATGCGGAGTTTTCGAGGTGCCTGACATAATGCTCCCATCCCTTTTTCGTGTTCTCGTCAATCATTGATCTTTCAATAGACGAATCTGTGACCGGGATTCGGTGGGTATTTTTCATTCTTGGTTTTGTTGATTGATGGTCTTGATGAAAACTGTAAACGAAATATAAAGGAAAAGGGAGTAATCGAATGACTGATCAATGATGGTTAGTGAAGTATTGTCCAGATGGATGAAAATGACATGCGCAATTAAAGTGAGGTAGGCAAGGGATACACGGTTGAAATCGTCCTCACGTATCTTACAGTTTGTTCTACGAGTGAATTTTTGATGTAATAAATTATCACAAAATACAAAAAACGCAAAATGGGATACCATTTTTCACAATGCATATTCGATTCCTGAGGTTTTTGGGATTAGGTTTTCCTCCTGCCGCTGTTACCCCGGAGAGAATGATTTTCAAGATTGCAATTTGTTCATTGATATAAATGAACATTCACATTTCGCGGCAAAATATGATGCCTTACTCCATGTCAATCCAGACACCTGATTCACCTATCTCCAGAGGAATGGGGAACAAGTTTGCTCCCTTGCATGGGCCGTGGACACATAGTCCTGTATCCGGTTCGTAAACCGCTCCGTGCGTCTGGCAAAACAGATATTTTCCATCCTGTGTGAAAAATTCTCCATTGTCGAAATCCAAACTGATAGCAATGTGCCGGCACCTGTTTTCATAGGCCACCCAAGTGTCCTTCAAACGCACAAGGAAACCTTCACGTGGGACACCGTTTTGCCTGTAATTAAATTTAAGCGTTTGCCCGGTGCTTAACTGATCTACTTTGGCGAGTTGTTGGCGAGACATTTTTTTAAAGTTAGGGTTCAGTTCATTATTGCAACCAGTTTTGAAGGCCTTGAATTCTCTTTTTTGCTACCTTGCCGACGATCGCCAGATTCAAATGTGCTGGTTTGAAAAACAAGTTAGCCGTACGCTTTACTTCTTCTGCGGTTACGGCCATCAGTCGTTCTCTTATCAAGCCTGAGTGGAATGGCTTGCCAAAACCAAGGATTTGTTCTCCCAGCCAAATCATGTGATTTTCCGTGTTTTCAAGATGCAGGTCGAGTTGCCCGATTAAATAATCCCGGGCCTGATTGAGCTCTTTTCGCAAAGGCTTTTTACGACAAAATTCTAATAAAGTATCATGAATCAGCTCCATTGATTTTTCAAGATGGGTGGCATCAATACCCGCAGCAATAGTTAAAAATCCGGTGTCGTCAAAAAAGCCGAGATTGGAGTAGACAGTGTATGCCAGGCCGTGGTCTTCCCGCAGACGTTGAAAAAGTCTGGAGCTCATGTTTTCTCCGAGCATTGTGTTCAACAACCTCAGGGAGTATCTATGCCCATCATGTCGAGACGAGGTTTTGATCCCCAAAGCCAAATGGATTTGTTCGGAATGCTTCCGACGGATCTGGAACTGGGGAGAATGCTGGGCAAGCTTGATCGGTTTCCAGCTTGGTAATTTACCATTCGTGATTCTGCGCGCATATTTGCTCAGTTTTTTTACGACTGTTTGATGCTCCAGAGGGCCAGCAAGTACAATGATTGTATTAGAGGAAACATAATGTTTCTTCCAGTAACGCCTCAAATCACCTGCTTTCAGACGGTCAATGGAGCTGTTCGTGCCGGTGATGCACCGTCCGAGTGGATGATTTGGCCAAAGCACCTCATTCAATAATTCAAGAACATGCTGACTTGGCTGATCGAGATACATAGCCAGTTCCTCTCGAATCACTTCCCTTTCTTTTTCTACTTCATCGCGATCAAAAGACGGATTGAGATACATGTCCATCAGCACATCAGCAAGTATTTCCCATTTATCCGCACGTGCCTTAGCGTAGTAACAGGTATTTTCCTCAGAGGTAAAGGCATTCAAATACCCGCCGATTCCCTCCACAGCTTCTGAAATTTCTTTGGCATTACGACGGCTTGTGCCTTTAAACAAGACGTGTTCAATAAAATGTGAAACGCCATTAAGGGATGCTGATTCGTGTCGGCTTCCGCTGCCCGACCAGATCCCCAGAGAAACACTTGCCATTTGAGGCATATGAGCCGTGGCAATCCTTGTTCCGTTGCTGAGTTGGGTTACTTCGTACATGTTGAAAACATGGAGTGGAATCTAATCATTATCTGGCTTCGCCCAGGATGGAGGCTTGTTGAGTTGGTAAAGAACTTCACCTGCTTTGGGAACATAGAGGATTCCTTCATGTTCACGATGGGCATAGGACTCGGGTTCTATGGTCGTGGGGTCCAGGTATCCAAGATTGATTTCATCACAAACTTCTTTTGGTATCCCGGTTGCAAGGATGACATTGACTCGTGGTTTTTCTCGTCCATTTTCCCATGAACCGACACCTCGAACGTGCGTGGAATGAGCAAGGATGCCCCAAGGGTAATTTTTGAATGTTTCCCATTGATTCAGGAAATAGTCACGACAATGGTATCCTATTTCACGGATGACCTTACCATGGGTGAGGCTGATTTCCTTGATGTGCGGGGCGTATATAATCAAATCACCCCCATCCGCTAAGACCGGCTCTAACTTATACATGCACTTTCCACCTACCCATAATTCGTCATACATTTCCGGAGCACATGAAAGGATGGTGTGAAAAGGTTTTTCTTTGTATTCAATATGCGTTCTAGCAGAAAGATTGGAAGCTTCATCCCAGGCTGATTCTGGTGTTCCTGTAAATATTCCTCGTAACCCATGATGTGTAACCACCATGCAAAGGGCTAACTTGGGGATCGTCACGGAAGCCCCTGCACGGTCAATCACCTTGCGGACAGCTGTCCATTTATGACCGATAATCTTGGGGTTGGTAATAATCGCCGCCAGCCAGTGGAAAAAATTTAGAACCTCCGGACCGCTGACACCCGGAAACAAATACTTGTTCCCCCCGGAAAACCCAACCACCTCGTGAGGGAAAACGGGGCCGATGATGATGATTTGGTCGTAATCGAATAAGCGTTTATTCACGCTGACGGGAACCTCCATTGAGAAGCGACCTTCTGTCAGGTCACTTATTTCTTCTGAGGTGATCGTGCCGATTTGTTGAAGTGCTTCCGGGTTGTCCCATTCGTGATTGAAAAACTGGATCTTCTCGTAATGCTCTTTGCGCTCTTCAATGCTTATTTCCAATCGATCGCAAATGGCCTTTTCACTCATTGGTTGATGAGTGCCCAAAGCAATGAGGACGTCCATTGACTTCACCTCGGAATGGTATCGCTCAAATAAATGTTTGAAAACCATGCCGACCGGAGCTGTGCGAGTGCTGTCTGGAACGATTAGCAGAATACGCTTGTTTCTGAACGTTTCATGGCTAACCGAGGATTCCAAGAATTTACCGACGCTGGCTGGATCCAGAAATGTTTGATCAGGTGCGATGAGTGCGGCCATGAGATTATATGGGGTCAGGGGGGATCAAATGGTTTGACTCAGGAAACCGCCATCCACACGAATGTCCGTGCCAGTTACAAAACTACTGGCAGCATGACTCGCCAGGAAGACTGCCGCACCGATCAATTCCTCTGCACTACCAAACCTGCCCATGGGTGTATGACCCATGATGGCTCCTGCACGTTCGGTAGGTGTCCCATCTTCATTAAACAAAATTTTACGGTTTTGTTCAGCAGGGAAAAAACCAGGAGTGATCGTATTGACTCGAACACCCGATCCAGCCCACTCGCGCGCCAGAAATTGACTGAGGCTGAGGACGGCAGCCTTAGCGGCAGAATAGGCAACAACCCGTGACAAGGGAATATGAGCCGAAACGCTTGCTATATTGATGACGCTGCCTTTGCCTGATTCGACCATGGCCGGGCAAAATTCCTGGCAAGGGAGAAAAACACCGCCCACAAGATTGAGATCAAAGTTGCCTCTCCATGATTCCAACGGAATTTGATCAAAAGTGAAATCGCCCGTCAGGGTTGTTTTTGGATCATTCCCGCCAGCAGCATTCACCAAAATAACGGGAGGCCCGAATTGTTTGCGGATGGTTGCATGCGCTGCCTTCAAGCTTTCTCCGCTCATTGCATCGGCTTTGACATAATCAGCTTTGCCTCCGATGTCTCTGATGCTCGAGGCCTTGGCTTCTCCGTTCTGAGAATTGCGCCCAAGGATGATTACTTGACTTCCAGCTTCAGCCAGTCCTTGTGCAATTGCTCCCCCCAGACTGCCTGTGCCGCCAATAACCACGGCCACATCGCCTTTTAAATCAAATCGGTTTGTCATTGGTTAATGATGGACCGAGTCCATCAATGAGGCAAAGGCAAAAATTCAAACGATGATTGGACAAGCTTGACTATTCATGCAAATTTTCCGCATGAACAATCACCAAATCCAATGGGAAAAACAGTTCAAGGAGATCTTCGATCGAGGGGAGAAGAATTACCAGTCAGGTGACCGGGATGCTTCTTCCTTCTTTTCGAATGAGGAAACAACTTTTCTTGCCTCCATAGGATGCAAATCTCAGGAATTA
>JBDQII010000384.1:0-4633 GCA_040264395.1 Verrucomicrobiota bacterium | reverse complement strand
CTGCTCTAAAAAGGATCCCGCACGACTTACCTCCTTATTTCAGCTCCTCCCCCCTGCTTTGCAGCATTAGACTGACTTCATCGTCATTTTAATATTCCTACTTTATTTCACGCCTCAAAAAAAATTAGATAAGGAACAGTATTCATACTCAGGTTTGGAATAGCAGAGAGCTATTCATGCGGCAGATGCACTTCCAATGAAGACAGGCCAATCCGCTCCTGCTAAGCGGATCTACGCAAACACGCTTTGTAATCAAAAAATCCGGCAACCCGAATGGGCTGCCGGACTTTATGTGCTTTCTTGAAGAGTGAATTTGAATTCTATTTAATATTGTAACAATAGATCAGATCCTGATCTCTCAGATACAACTTGCCATTGACAACCACTGGATGGGTCCAGATTTTACCCCGTGATGCTCGAATTTCGGATTGAGGGTCGAGGGTGAATCTGCTCAGTTCCCTGTAGCCATCGGTCGATGCTTCCAACATGGCCACATGACCTTTCCCTTCGTCCAGGCATATGAGTTTGCCATCGGCGTAAGTAATAGCTCCTTTGCCCAAGGCTTTCCGTTCAGACCATACCTCTGAACCATCGCTTAGATTTTGACAAAGCCAGCCTATCCCATCCGAATAACCAAATACTTGACCTCCTATTCGAACGACACCTCCATGATGGTTTTTCATCTCACGGTTAGAGTAAAGTTCTTCGACCGTATTGTCGGGTTGAATTTCAATTGCCTTGCAGCCGGAACCATAACCAGCGGTCACATAAACACGGTTTCCTATGACAATGGGAGTAGGAATCACAGCTGTTCGACCAGGGAAATCCGTTTTCCACAACAGAGCACCATCATCAGGATTCAACCCGAATATTGATTTTTCGGTGCGCTGGACATATTGTTTGGCACCATTTATCTGAGCTGCAACGATCGATGAATAGTGTGCTTTATCCTCAATTTGTTTGCTTTGCCAAATCACCTCACCAGTTGATTTATCAAGGGCCGCTACTGTTCCCTCTTCCCCTCCCGGTGTGAAAAGTAATTTTTGTCCATCAATCAGAACTGATTCACTGTACCCCCAATTTGGCGTTCGGCCTCCAAGTTCTGATGTTTTAGTCTCCCAAAGAATGCTTCCATCAACTGCGGCAACGCATGACAAATTGCCTTCGCCGGTCAGTGTATAGACATTATCACCATCCACCGCTGGCGTTCCGCGGGGTCCGTCTCCCCAAGCGTTACCAAGGACAGCTCCGATTTCTTTCGCCCATTGCTCTTCACCAGTGCTTGCATCAAGGCATAGCAAGATGGTCCTGTTTTTACGGGTGCCCATTGTAAAGAATTTACCACCCACAATGGCAGGGCCGGAATACCCTTTACCCGCGTTCTTAAACATCCAGATCTTTTCTGGACCGTTCTCAGGCCATTTATCCAAAAGACCGATGTCTGCTGAGTGTCCATCACGGTTGACTCCTCTCCATTGTGGCCAGCTATTTTCAGCCATGGATTGAGGCATCAGACCTGCCAGAAGAAGGCAAAATGCGCCTGCGGGGACGATGTGTCTTGTTTTCATAGAATTAAATGTTCAGCAAAGGTTGACTTATACTCACAAAATGGCGAGATGATACGATACGTCAAGAACTTAGTATGCTGTTGACTGAATGCAGCCCCGAATATTCACTTTATTGACTTTAAATCTAAAGTGCAGCTCGAATTGGCGCCTCTGGATACTGAATCATGTTGACCCACTTTCATCAGCTTGCTTAATCTCCATCTGAATCATTAGACCCTAGACAATAAAGCAATGAGTAAAATAGTACCTACGATAAGTTCGAGTGTGGCCGGTCCTTTGGGAGTGCAACACCTTCCACGTTTCTGGCAAAAAGTTTCTCTCGAAAATGCCGCTAAATTGGCGGATGGATATCCAGGCTGTGGAGCTGGCTACGATCAAATGGTCCTTGACGGCCTGGGACTCAACAGAGAGTCCACTCTGGAATATATGAAAAACGATAAACCCACCTATCCGCAGTTGGAAGCTTGGATCAGGCAACAACCAGGCGCCAAATTAGATCAAGGATCCATTACCGCCTTGAATGCATCCATCAACGGTTACATCCATGATGATGCGACTCGTCAGTCGATTCTTTCAGCTAATGGCATTGAGGAAGGTTCTTCTGGCCCGTACGACGCAGTGAACCTCAATAATCTAGACGATTGGTTGGAGTTCCATAACGCTGAAATCAAGAGCTGATTCTCTTCCGTCCTCCAAAAATTTTTACCGTGATCTTTGATTCAACTCAAAGTTCGCGGTTTTTTGTTTCATGAAGGTTAAGATCGTTGTTTTCATCAAAGCTCCCAAGCCAGGTTTTGTTAAAACCCGTCTTGCGGTATCATTGGGTAATCAGGAAGCATGTCGCGCCTACGAGCTGTTGGCTCACCATTTTTTGAATCAATTGTCTGCCTGTCAGAACGTCGAACTTCGCTTTACTCCGGATAATGCAGTCGATGCGATGACTCCTTTTCTAAAATCGTCTCATTGGACGATGAAACCCCAAGGGGAGGGGAACCTTGGGGAGAGAATGGCTCGTGCGATGGACCAGGCTCTGGATGAGGCAGATGCCGTTTTAATTTTTGGAACGGACTGCCCCTACGTTGAATCCCGTGATGTGGAAACAGCCACCGAAGCGCTGCTATCTTCAGAAGTCGTGATAGGTCCCGCAGCAGATGGTGGATATTGGATGATCGGATTCAGAAATGCTGAACCGGAAATATTCGCAAATATCAGCTGGAGCACAGATCAGGTTTTGGGGCAAACCTATGATAGAATCAAAAAGCTGGGATTGACTTGCTTCCAGCTGAGAACTCTGGAGGATGTGGACGATTTGGAAAGTTGGGAAAGAGTAGCGGCAATGTTGGTTCGTTGATGATCAAAGCATCAATCACGGCAATCCCATTGGATTCTTTGACTCAGCTTGGTTTGATACATGCATCCTGAATGGTCTTCTAGAGGTTAATTTCCTGAGGCTTGGTTGAGCAATACTTGATACTTAAAGACCTTTGGCTTTATGGACGAGCGTCTGGTCATCTTGAACATTCTGTATCACTGGGGATGTCCCTTTCATTGTTCCTTATGCACAAGGAACTCTGCGTGAGATTCGTTGTCATTATTCCAGCGCTTCAGGGTATCGTGATCTTGCTTGAACAGCGTTTGACTCTGAATCGTTTCTACATGTCCATCCGTAAAAGAGATGTTGTAGCGATCCCGATGTCTCATGTTGGTTGCGTCCTTGATACCTTCACTTCCGGGCCATGAAGGTCTTTGGACACCATATCGACTGTTGATATCAAGCAGTCCCATTCCACTGAAATTTTCCTTGGCGTATGCGTCACCATACAAAGCTGCCATCATGCCGGCTGGCGTCCACACCAAATGTGCATCGCCCAGTGCGATCATCTCACTTGGAGAGCGCACCATGGATTCCTTAATCCTCAGCATACCTCCCGCAAGGTCATCCAATTCATCTTCCAGAAAAATTTTTGCAAGCGTCCCTCCCAGACCATATCGGCTGGGAGTGAATTTAGTTCCGTTGGCGTTATATCCATAACTTCCCAGCAAAGCACCATCGTTATTGCCCTCAAGAGTGAATCCTTTGTAGTCGGGACAACGATAAAGTTTGTTTGTCCAGTCGCCTCCCGTGTAAGACTCCAAAGCATTTGCCCAGTATGTCATTTCCAACGAGGCACTTGGATCGAGGTTGTAAACAGGGTAATGCCCCGTATCGTTCACGAATAAGGTCATTCCCAAACCTATTTGTCTGACGTTACTCATGCACGCGACTTCTCGGGCTTTGGATTTGCCCCCAGAGAGGGCAGGGAGCAGGATGGAGGCCAGGATGGAGATGACCGCAATGACCACCAGTAATTCAATGAGAGTAAATCCCTCACCGTGCCCCGAATTTCGATGCTCACATTCAGGATGAATGGTTGATTTAGTGTTCATAGTGCTTCCTATGGCTCCAGCCGCATTACGGCCTCTCCTTGGGACATCATTTGAAACGTTAATTTCTTTCAGAGAGCACGCGATATATTTTGACCCTAGCTTTATTTACGTTTGTGTCGATGAAGAAAGTGTCTGTGTAGGGCGTGGGGCTTAAATCAGTCCAATCCTCTGCTCCAAGTCCAGAGGTAGTGAATTGGACTCGGTAATTCTGCGCGCAATCAGCCTCATTCCATTTGAGGCGTACAAGATTTGGCTGGTGAACAATATCCAGCCCGGTGACTGCAGCCGCTTCCAGACAACCTGCATTTTTTTCTTCTTTATTGGTCTCAAAAGTGCGCTGAAACATGCTCGCAAGATTAAATTGTTCAGCAACAGGGTTGCCACTTGGTTCTGAAACGATTTGAGCGGCAATACCTTTTCCTGGAACTAACCAATAATAAATCCTCGTGAATTGGCGTTCAACATTCGTAAAAGTAGCGGTTCCATTGAAATCAATCGCAACAGAAAAATCCTTTAATGAATTAATTCTTAAGCATTCGAACACACCCAGTTCGGGTAGTTCGATAAAACCATAGGCATCAGCCTCAAAGGATTGCACCTCATTATAGATGGCAGGAATACCTAGTAATGAGTTTTGG
>JBDQII010000383.1:0-4654 GCA_040264395.1 Verrucomicrobiota bacterium | reverse complement strand
ACCGGCTGCTGCGTGGAAGGCCTGGACGACAAATTTAAAATTCGGAGAGGTGGTCATTCCATTTGGAAAGTATGCACTGATTACATTTATTGTACTTGTGCTCGCAGGTTTCTTATTTAAGGAGAAGGAAAACCACTCTCAGTCATAGCGTTCAATCCTGATCATTCATCCGTCTTGTGTCTGTAACGGGTACCGGGTATCCAGACTCGACAAAGAACAGAGCCATTCTTGGCTTGAGGGTCGCCGACTTGCCATCCTTGCTGATGGGATAATGGGTCTTCATAGACGAACAGTGTAGCGGTGTCCAGAAGTGGATCAACAGACATGGTGGAGTTCACGGGTTTTGCCTGCCATGTGCCGCCGTCGTCGTCTTCAAGGTGACGCCAGGTGCCTCCCAGAAAGCCCTCGCTCAACTTTCCCCTCAGCTGATACCGTGCATCAATATACTCAGCATTCAATAGAATCTGGGGGTCATTAAAAGCTCCTTCCGTGATCCAGGCGAAACGGTAGTCGGTATCCTGGTCGAATCGACCCACGATGGTGTGACCGATCAGAGTGATTTCCCAGTGGAGAAAATCGATGGTCCCATCATGATGTGTCGCCTCGCAGGACCATCGACCTGAAATTTCTGCGACCCGTGGCTCGCCCGTGGGCGGTAATGCAAAAAACAGCGGTTCAACAAAGTTCTCACGCCCCTGAGTCAACCGTCTGCTGAGTGTCATTGATCCATCCTTTCGGCGTGTTTGATAAATGGGTATGAACCCTCTGGGCCATGTTTGAGAAGTGACTGCAAAGAAGCGTGGTCGGGCCTCAGAAGCGTCTTGATGAAGGGGAGCTTCCAAGCCGCGTTGCACCCCTAGCCTTGTTCCGCCTTCCTGAGTGGGAATATCAAAAATCGCTGTCAACGACTGGTGTCGGCTGTCATCCGCTATGACTGCGACCAGAGCACTCAATACGCACACCATCACCGCGGTGTAGATTCGTGTTGATGAATGCAGTAGGTCAGATTTCACGATTGCCCTGATTTCACATGTTGGCACGGCTCAACGATTGCTACCAATCACCGGTGGTTCTGATGGGGGATGATTCCATAGGGGCATGTCTTCTGCTTGAATTTCTTTTTCAATGTCTGCGCGTCGATTTCGAATGAACTTTCTGATCGCGTTGAAATCTACATTCTTTTGCTGCGATTCCGAGAGGTGAGGGCGTAACATTGTCTCGATACGTTCCGTTTCCTTCAAAAGAGTGTCCTCATTCCAAAGTTCATCCAACAATGCTTTCATGTGTCGAGCATATTCTTTTCGAACCTGGGGAATTTGATATAACTTATGTGCCAGGCGACCTACGGTTCGAACCGACCTCGGTGATGCTGGATCCACCCCAAGTGGACTGTGTTTTTCAAAAAGGCAATCAGCACCCCAGGGCAGAAAGTGCAATTTGCCCGTTGCCGGATTTACGTAAACGAAAAAATTATTACGATTTCCGGAGTAGCCATCCCAAAAACTCAATAATCCCTCAATCGTCCAAAAATTGTAAAACGCATTCTTGTCAACCCATTTCCAAATGCCTTTTTCTAGATTAAAATCGCCTGTTTGCAGGTCGGCCTGCAGAAGGAAATCTGTGCTGCTGGCGGTTCTGTTAAGTGCATGAACAGCCAGCAAGTTTGGCCCCTTTTTGAATTTATCAATGTGATTGCTGAGGTCAAAGCTGGTCATCGCATAGTTCACACGGTCATCCGCGGCATTGGAAGCATTCGATTGCCAATTTGGATTTTCAGGGGCGTTGTGATGAGCTATTTCCTGACCATTCAGGTAGGCGATGAATCCGTCATCGCAGCGTGTGCGTAAAACGATTTGCCCGGGGGTAATAGAGGTCAAATTATCCAATTGAAAGGGGAGTCGCAAATAGAGGGATGAAGTTTTTCCATGCATCTCATCCTCGAAATCATCTTTCGCTAAAAAATATGATTCGTAACCTTCACCGTATTCATACCCAACTGAGTTCGCAACATTTCTCCATGAAGAGTCATCGAAATCCTGGCTTACCCAGGTTTCATCGAATCTTCCATGAACAGGCACCCACGCCTTGCCTGTGGCTGACTCTCCCAACAACGAATTTCCATCCGCTTCATTCAGTGCATTGATGAGATTGCTGAGGTGCTTCAAGCCTGAATCGGGATCTCCAACCTTCAATTCAAAGCTCTTCTCCCAGTTGGGGAAGAAATCTACCACGGTTCCCTCATATAAGGTGCCGTCCGTATTCCCGAATTCACGCTCCAATAGCTGTGAGCGTGCTGTTTCAACGTGACTGTATACTCCCAGGTTTTTTCCGTTCACCGTGACTTTGGCGTAGCTGCATCGTGAACCAGGGGAATCTGCTGCATCGAAAAATGCATAGCCCATGAACTGACTCATCAAGCTTCGGTCTTGTTTGTTGTTATTGAAAGTCAAGCTTGTCAATCCGTCGATACTCAGACCGCGATCAAACAGGTTTAGTTTGATTTTCAAAGAGGGTCGCTCTGTATCTTGAGATCCGAAGAAACCTTTTTTCCTTAATCCAACCTTGGGAAATACGACCCCATCGATTTTAACATCCGCTTCCACATAGCTGTAGGGAGAAGGTGGGGGAGCAAACTGGCGATCAGGACCCAGCGCGGACTGAAACTCTCGTCTTTGGAACCTGAGTTTGTCCCAGTTTGTTTCCGTGATGTTGATCTCCAGTGAAATCAGCCGATCTGGGGGGAACAGCTGATCTAAATGCAGTTCTGCACCATGTATTCTCGGTGATATTACCAGGAGTAACCCCATACCCAAAGAAAAGCAGTGCCTGATCATGTGTATCGAAGTGGACATTTTATTAGAAACGCGTGGTTATGAGTTTTCCTGACTGGCATTGGATCTTTTCATGGTAGACAAGATGTCTGCAGCGATTGGATTTCAGGTGGGGATCAACCTGCACATTGAACACATAGAACCGCATCGGGCTGAACCTCCAGTCGCTCTGCGCTTATCGGTTTCTTGCATCTGCCGCAGGTGCCATAGGTGCCCTTTTTGATGCGTGCCAATGCACTATCCAGCCTCATCAAGTGCTGCTCTTTTCGACGGCGCAGTTCCAGTGCCATTTGCTGCCCTTGCATCGCATCCATTCTGGACAAACGTCCAATCGAAGAGTCTAACTCCACGACCTTTTCGCCATCATTATTCTTGCTGAGGTCGTCCTTGATTTCCTCATAAAGGCAATGGATCTGCTCCTTATAGAGTGCCATTTTTGCAGGGTTCATGACCTGTATGCTAACAGAGGATCCGGCAAGGGTCCATCAGCAGCTTCATGGAATTGATGGGGATGGCTTTCCTGATTTTTCGAACCCGCTCATGGACAGTGGAACTTGAGTGCGTTTTTTTGTATTTCAATCGAAATGATCATAATTCGCACTTGATTTGAAACTATGCGGCTGCCTAAATAATCCCAGATGACCAACCAGAACCGATATTCGATATTCGTATATTTCATGACGCTGATCAGCTTGATTGGACTCGTGGGCTGCGCAACCTCTCCTTCTTTGGCCACTGCATCTAACCTTGATTCCGAAGGTGACGGAGATTACGTGGTCGGACCTGAATTTCCCATTGATCCAGATTTAACAGACAAGGGGAATCCCAAAGGAAAAATGTTTACATTCGGGATGCGCTTGGCTGACAGTAGAATATTCAAAGGAAATGATGCGACCCTTGAGCCTGAGAAAAAACCAGTGAGGGAAGAGCGTAAGATTTTTGTATATGTGCCCGCTGCCTATGACGATGGAACGAAAGCTCCTCTGCTAGTGATGCACGATGGACCTAGTGGCCTTGATCTCGTTCGTCATGCGCTCGACAATCTAACCATCAGCACCAATCCAGCCAGGAAGTTGCCCCCATTTATTGTTATCTCTGTTCAAAACGGAGGGAATGACGGTAAGAATAGTCAAAGAGGACTGGAGTATGACACGATGTCCGACCGATTGGCTCTTTTCATTCAAGAGGAGGTTCTCCCAGCGGTCCTGAATAATGATGAAATCCGCGCAGCCTATCCTCGTATGGCATTTACAAAAGATCCATGGGGCAGGGGGGTGATGGGATGTAGCTCGGGAGGTGCCGCAGCATTAACTATGGGGTGGTTCCGTCCGGATTTGTTTCGGCGCTTGATCACCTATTCGGGAACTTTTGTAGATCAACAGGATGACGATGCCCCAGAAGAAACTTCATTCCCGTTGGGGGCCTGGGAATACCATTCTAATTTGAAGTTGATTGAAAATACTCCTAAAAAACCGTTGCGAATCTTTACTCACGTATCTGAATACGACAACCGGGCAAATGATCCTGAAGAGACCTATCACAATTGGGTCATGGCCAATGAACGAACAGCAGCGGCTCTCAAGGATAAAGGATACAACTATCGCTACATTTTCAGTAAAGACTCGAAACATTGTGATCGCAGGGTGTTTGAACACACACTGGCAGACACTTTGGTGTGGATGTGGCGGGGCTACGATGTGGAATAGTCAAGTCGTTCAAACAATGTGACCCACAAGCCCTTTGTGTGATTTTTCTTTTTTGTGTGTTTCTCTCGAAGATGCGGAGTTTTCGAGGTGCCTGACATAATGCTCCCATCCCTTTTT
>JBDQII010000382.1:0-4712 GCA_040264395.1 Verrucomicrobiota bacterium | reverse complement strand
GGTTCTACACTAATACCTAGTTTACTCATCCACTTGATGGCTGCTTTTACCTGTTCACGAGCACCAGTCAATTCAAGGCAAACAATGCCAATTTCTTCCGTCACGCTGGCCTGTCTCACATTGGGCACTACTTTGAACTTATGGCCCAGTTCATGGATGATGGGACGTGTGATGAACCTTGGAGGATACATCAACCATAGTCGTGACTGCTGCTCCTGGCTTTTCCTTCCCTTGAGGACTGTCTTTTTTTTTGCGTTGCTCGAAGCTTTCTTTTTAGGCTTTGCCGCGGTTTTTGCTTTTTTGGAAATTGGCATAAGAGATCTTTGTTGACTTACCCACCTGCAATGGCAGGGATGATACTGATTTCATCGTTGTCCTTGAGGGGTGTGTCCTTGTTTTGAAGAAAACGAATATCTTCTTCATTGACGTATACATTGACGAAACGGCGAATTTCACCCGATTCGTCGACGAGGCGCTCCTGGATACCGGGGTAACGTGTCTGGAGCTCTGCAATGGCTTCTCCAACCGTTGCGGCGGATATCTCAAGCAATTCTTCATTGTTGGTGAGCTTCCGCAAAGGAGTGGGTATTCTAACTTTCGTTGACATAATTTTGTATTGTTTTTCAGCGTAATGAAACTTTAGATATTTCTCAATTACTGAGCAGCGCCTCGAATTCTCGAAGGCTGGGTCGGATCTCTTTAGCTCGACCTACATGGCCGGCAACTGCATCCAGGGTCTTCAAACCATTGCCAGTGATACAAAGAACGGCAGAATCATCTTTTGGAATTTGACCGTTGGCAATGAGTTTTTTGGCAACACCCACGGTGACACCGCCTGCAGTTTCTGCGAAAATACCCTCGCATTCCGCGAGGAGGCGAATACCTTCTCGAATCTCGTCGTCGGTTACATCGTCTCCATGACCTGCTGTTTCCCGCATAACCTTCAAAGCATAGAAACCATCAGCAGGTGTACCGATAGCCAGCGATTTCGCAATCGTATCAGGTTTAACAGGCTTGAAGAAATCCAGGGAAGATTTGTGAGCAGCCGTGATGGGGGAACATCCGGTCGCTTGAGCCCCATGAATGTGGTATTTGGAGTCATCAACGATTCCCAGCTTGGAGAATTCCTGATAACTTTTGTGAATCTTGGTCAGAAGGGAACCAGAAGCCATGCAGACAACTGTGTGCTTGGGGATTTCCCATCCTAATTGCTCCATGATTTCAAATCCCATACTTTTCGACCCCTCGGCATAATAGGGCCTCATGTTGACATTGACAAAGGCCCAGCTGTATTTGCCGGCAATTTCTGCACATAGACGATTGACTTCATCATAATGACCTTTGATGCTGATGACTTCTGGTCCATAGACCAGCGAGTTGACAATCTTTCCCTGCTCGAGGTCAGCAGGAATAAAAACGAAGGCCCGAAGACCGGCTGAGGCCGCATTGGCAGCCACAGAGTTGGCCAGATTACCGGTTGAAGCACAAGCAACGGTATCAAAGCCAAGTTCTTTTGACCGACTCAAAGCAACACTGACAACGCGATCCTTGAATGATAAGGTCGGGTAGTTGACAGTGTCGTTTTTAATCCATAATTCGCGAATGCCCAGGCGCTTAGCCAAGCGGTCAGCCTTGACAAGTGGGGTGTAGCCCACTTGCAGTCCAACTGTGGGTTCTTTTGCCACCGGAAGGAGCTCACGATAGCGCCACATGCTGTTGGAACGTCGACTGATGACCTCGCGATTCAAATTATTGCGAATCAAGTCGTAATCATACGCCACTTCCAAGGGGCCAAAATCAAATTCACAGACATGATTGGCTGTCAAGGGATACTCCCTGCCACACTCTCGGCACTTAAGCGCCTTCATATAACCATTTTCTTCACTCATAAGTCCTAAAAGATGTTTGAAAACGAGTTGGGGTGCGGGAAGAAGCTAGAGGAATCATGCCGCATTTGAGCCATTTCGGGCGTCAAATGGCTCCACTTGGAGGGAGGCAGTCAACATCTCATCTTTCCCAAACCTTAACAGGTTTAAGCTGGAATTGGCACCTTGACATCGAACAATTAAGATATTGTTCAATCGGTTGCCGTGGTTTCCTAGGGCCAGTTCCCTCAACCACTCTGAATGAGACCGTCTTATCAACGGATCGGGATACAATGATAACTTGTATTATTCATGTCAACTCGTTTTGTAAACAATCTTGGCTTTCCAGACAAAGCAAAGCAGGATTTGATTACTTGCTGAATTATGAGCACCTACCAGATCAAAACCCAAGTCGTTGGCAGTTACCCCGTCCCCTCGTGGTTAAGAGCCTACCCCACTGCACCAAATTTACGTGATGCCATGTTAGCGGTGGTGAAGACTCAGGAACTGGCCGGTATCGATATTATTTCTGATGGTGAATTATCTCGATTTGACGTCAATCACCCAGAGACAAATGGCATGATTGAATATTTCATCAGGCCGATGGGAGGTATGAGTGACCAGATAACCCGCGAAGACTGGCAACAATATCAACAAGCAACTGGCATGCAATTTCGCTCCAAGCCTCCGGGTATGGTCACCAACTCGATCCATGAGGGAACTTTAAATCTTCCTGAAGCTTGGAAATCCGTCAAATCATTGAGTGCCTCCTCCAT
Organism: Verrucomicrobiota bacterium; assembly: GCA_040264395.1. GTDB lineage: Bacteria > Verrucomicrobiota > Verrucomicrobiia > Limisphaerales > AAA164-E04 > AAA164-E04. The sequence goes on along the minus strand of JBDQII010000382.1, from coordinate 2,071 downwards.
GATGTTCACGCTAACTTCACCTTATATGTTAGCCAAAACACTCCATGATCGCCATTATGGTGACATCAAGACACTGACGAATGCAATCGCTCGGGTGTTGGCTAATCAAGTTGCTGGCATAGACGCCCCCATGGTTCAGATCGATGAAGCAAATTTACCCGGCAATGTAGAGGATGCGAGCTGGGCACACGAACCCATTAATCTGGTTTTGAATGCTATTCAGGGTGAGAAGGCATTGCATCTTTGCTTTGGGAATTACGGAGGTCAATCTATTCAAAAAGGGTTTTGGGCACATCTAATCAAATTTTTCAATCAGCTTGATGTCAACCATCTTGTGTTGGAATTTGCGCGCAGGGGATACGATGAACTGGAGGCTTTCAATGATCTCAGACCCGATATCAAACTTGGGATTGGGGTCGTGGACATCAAGGACAATGAAGTTGAAAGTCAGGATCTGATTGCAAAACGAGTGGATCACGCAACAAGAATACTTGGTCCTGAACGTATCGGATGGATCCATCCTGATTGCGGGTTTTGGATGCTCCCTAGAACCGTGGCAGATGAAAAAATGAAGCGTCTTGTTCTTGGAAGAAACCTTGTCGAAGACAAGTAGCGAATGCCTCCCACTGCCACTTCATCCCAACGAACCATTTCATGCCAAAAACCGAAAGTCATTCACTCAAGATTCGAAGAAGCCATTTGCTTGTTTTACTGGCTGCATTCCTCGGATGGTTATTTGACGGATTTGAGATGGGACTCTTCCCCATCGTTGCCCGCCCCGCCCTGACGGATATGTACACGGGCTCAGGCAATGTGGACGCGTTTGTTGGTCAATGGATGGGGTGGATTACCGCTGTATTTTTATTGGGGGCAGCTGCTGGCGGCTTTATTTTCGGATGGCTCGGGGATCGTTTCGGCCGCGTCAAAGCAATGTCGGCCAGTATTCTAACCTATTCTATTTTTACGGGCTTAGGATTTTTTGCACAGGAGCCGTGGCACCTTGCATTATTCCGTTTTCTTGCGGCGCTTGGCATGGGAGGGGAATGGTCTCTGGGTGTTGCATTGGTTATGGAATGCTGGCCTGAACGACTCAGACCGCTCATGGCCGGCATCATCGGGGCCGCTGCTAATTTCGGGTTTTTACTCATTGCAGCCGTTAGCAAAGCCAAAGAGGTCACAACGGATTCATGGCGATGGATGTGGCTGGTTGGGATCTTACCTGCACTGCTTGTCTTCTTCATCAGGCTCTTCGTACCTGAATCCGAGCGATGGAAAGCCTCGATCTCCAAGAACAAAAACAATCACCCTCTGAAAGAAGTGTTCTCCAAGAAACTGATTAAAAACACCTGTCTTGCTATTTGCTTTTCCTCTGTTGCGTTAATAGGGACATGGGGATCCGTGCAATGGATTCCAGTGTGGGTTGATCAAATGGTTGGCGACACCCTGCCAACAGCAAAATCAGATGTGGGCATATTGAGTGCAATGGGTGCGATTATAGGGTGTCTCGCCGGCCCTTTGATCGGAGGAAGCGTTGGAAGGCGCCCTGCCTTTTTCTTGCTCTGTTTATCCTCTTTGCTTGTTTGTGGGACTCTTTATCGCAGTGGAATAGAGTATGGAGCAACGTTCAAATTCCTTGTTTTTTTGACAGGAATGACGACCGCCGCATTTTATGGTTGGTTTCCGCTCTATTTACCTGAATTATTTCCCACTCGATCTCGTGCCACTGGGCAAGGAGTTGGATATAATTCAGGAAGAATTTTTGCGGCTTTCGGAGCCATCGCTGGAGGACAGCTCGTAGCAGCATTTGACGGCGATTACGCCCGCATGGGCAGTATGATTACATTGATTTATCTGGCAGGTATGCTGATGATCTGGGTGGCCCCAGAAACTAAAGGCAGCCCCTTGCCTGAGTGAACCGATCGAGAAGTGTCCGTGCCGCTTTACATAACATCGACAATGAGCTTACAGCTAGATGACTAGAGCTTTTTTAAACATAGCCATGAATGGATTCATGGAACTCATTCGCCAGCCCATTTATTTGGTAATCATGGTAAGCTCCAATGTATTCATG
>JBDQII010000381.1:0-4724 GCA_040264395.1 Verrucomicrobiota bacterium | reverse complement strand
TAATCGCAGAAAAATCAGGTTTGGATTTCAATACGCTGTCCAGTCCGTGCAGCACGTTCTCCGTATCGAAAATGTTACCCTCCATGAAAAGAGAACCTGGGGGCTGCGTGCGACGCTCGAGTTCTCTCAAACTAACGGCACCTATGCGGGAATCCACGAATGTGTTATGTGCCACGTGAGCCTGAGCGCCTTCTTTGAGCAGAATATCGTGATCGTTATTCACAAATATGTTTCGCACGATGGTAACGTTGGATGTCACCCCCTGATAAAGCCCGGTTGCAATCGCATGTGCCTCACTCGTGCTTGCATTGGCTTTCTGAAAGTTCATGAAGATATTTCCTGCGACATAACCATCGCCACCATCCAGATCAAATCCATCATCCGATCCGCCAAGGACACGATTATTCAAGATAGCATTCTGCCAGAGGCCTGGGCCCATTTTGGAGAGCGTAACCATGACCTTGATCCGGTTTTTGTAAATAAAGCCGAATTGGATTTTCGACTCTCTCCGCGATCCCCTGTCCTCGGCTTGGGTCCTGTTGGCCTGGATCCAGGTGCTTTTGTGTTGCCTGGGCTGGCTGTGCAGGGTTTGCCTTGGACAACGCTGCCTGACACGAAAGTAAATCTTCATCTTGGTGGTCCGGGGGTGATTGCTTACCGGTATCGTCTTGACGATGAAGTGTGGAGTGAGGCCATATCCATAACTGAACCTCTTCAGCTCAAAGGGTTGAGTGAAGGTGTTCACCGATTGGAATGGTTGGATCAAAATGCAGCTGGTATCTGGCGTTCTGGTGACTTCCCCATACAAACGCCTGCATGGGAGGTGTCTTCTTCAACTTCACCTATTCGAATCTCTGAGGTCTATTCCGCATCGATTCAAGGGGAGCACGATGAAAGCAGGAAGTGGGAATTTATCGAGATTGTCAATCTGGGACAGCGGGTTCATTTGCTGAAGGATTATTCATTGACTGATGATCTCAACGATCCATTTAAATACCAATTTGCTCGTATAGCTCTTGCTGAACCTGGGCAACGTGTTGTGGTAGGTGAGGAAGGAAACCTTTCATTCCAAGGCTGGATTCTTCCTTTTAAATTAAACCGCCAAGGGGAGTCGATTTACTTGTTTCGAAAAGTGAATGGTCAATCGGTGCTGATCGATCAGGTTCATTTTGGATGGCAAGCCAAAGGCTGGTCAGTGGGGCGAAACGCATCGGGAGTTTGGCGCCTCGGAATTCCCACCCCTGAAAACGTCAATCAAGTGGCGCCGTTAAGTGGTTTCAATGAAGTTCAGATCACGGAATGGTCTCCACTGGAATCAGCATCTCATCCGAAAGGCTTTATCGAGATAGCCAATCAAGGGAGTTTTCCTGTTGGCATAGGGAAGTGGACGCTTTCCACTGAACCTGCCTGGCTTGCCAGGAATCTGACATTTCCAGATTTAAGCTTCCTTGCTCCCGGTGAATTTCGAACGATTGAATCTGGCAGGGGTACCTATGATATACCTGATGAGCTTCATCCAGAGCATGCTTTGTGGGCGCTGAAAAATGATCAAGGAAAGAATGTCGACCGCATTTGGTATGCCAACCCCATTGCGGGTTTAAGCTGGCGACGTGACCCGAATCAATCCGATCATTTACTCATGAGTCCACCCACACCGGGTGTCGGTGATGTCGTCGCGCCGGTTGATGCTCTGATCGTAATCAATGAAGTTGCAGCTGATAATCGGGAACAATTGAGCCCATGGTCTACGTTTGCTGATTGGATTGAGCTATGGAATCCAAACCCCACATCGTTCGATCTGGGAGGTTTGTCCATTACTGACAATCTTGATATGCCATTGAAGTGGGTGTTTCCTGATGGCGTCGTTCTTGAGCCTTTTGATTACATGCAAATCTGGATGGATGGTTCAAGGCTTTCAGACAAGGTGAATACCGGGTTTGGCTTAAAAGCGGGCGGGGATCAGGTCTGGTTGTTTGATGCAACGGAGCGAGGAGGCTCCTTGTTGGATGCGGTAGAATTTGGAGTTCAAATCCCGGGTTATACTTTGGGGCGTCATCCAGACACCTTTGACTGGGTGCTTACTGATTTCAGTCCGATACAAGTCAATGTTCCAGCAGCTCTCGGCCCATTCGATGCGATCTGCATCAACGAATGGATGGCTGATCCATTGAAGGGTACGGATTGGCTTGAGCTTTTTAACAAGAGTGAGTATCCGGTGCCCTTGGAAGGGTTGCAATTGTCGGATGATCCACGTGATCTTTCAAAACACGTTTTTCCTCCTCTTTCATTTTTAGGGAACGGACTTGCTGGCTATCTTAAACTGGATGCCGATGGTAAAGGAAATGGGGCACGTAATATTAATTTCAAACTGTCAGCAAGTGGTGAATCGATTCTGTTAGCCAGCCCTCAAAGTGAAGTGATTGATCAGATAGATTTTGGATTACAAGATGAAGGTGTATCTGAAGGTAGATGGCCTGATGGTAGTGATGATATCCTCTCTTTTGTTTTTTCTGAGAGTCCAGGGCGCATGAACGAGTTAGATGCTGACTTCGATGGTTTACCTGATTTATGGGAGGTAGAAAATGGATTTAACCCTTCGGCCATTGGTGAAGCATTCATGGACAGCGATGCGGATGGGCACACGAATTTTCAGGAATATCTGGCACAAACCCATCCTGACGATGCATCGGATGTATTTGCGATCGAGGGAGTCTTAATGGCTGAAGGTAACTTAGCGCTGATATTCCATGCCAAACAGGGCAGGGGATACGAAGTTCAGCGGACCCATGACCTGCAGAGCGGACCATGGCAAACCTTATGGAAAGTCGATACCCTGTTGAAGGATCGTGAGCTGACTCTGGACATCCCTTTCCATCAAGATTCCAGCCCGAACCACTACATCCGCCTCAAGGCAATAAGATAGTTCAAGGGCTCTCAGGATGCCACATTCAGACTGGTTTGAGGGCACAAGCTTAAGTTTGCGCACACACAGGCATTACCGGCGAGACCCGCATGGATTCCAACCAGAGATCAGTTGGTTTTATTGGGGCCTCTCAGCACTTTATAGAGACAGATGCAGAATAAGGTGGTGACTGATCCAACCGAAAGAATCATCATCAACCAGCCTCCAGTCGTCAATCCAGCTGCTACCATAGGTATTGTCATATAGAAACCTCCTCGTCTTCTGTTTCCTGCTGTTTCCAACGTTTGCCCGCTTGTGCGGCCATTGCACACATAAAACCAATCACAATGACAATCAACGCCACACTCAATCGCGCTGCGGCACTGGCAGGTTGTTCACTGGATCCCACAAGATCCAGCACATATCCTGTTAATTGGAATTCACCGGTTTGCAGGTTGTATCCAAAAACATTGGTCATCACCCACATGGCAAAAATGACAAGCAGAAAGAGAGGGCAAATGTATTTGATGATAATCTTGTAAAAATTAGGTACTCGTATTTCGGCGCCTTCATGCATCTCTTTCCATCCCTTTTCAATTCCCAACACCCATCCAAAAATAATGATTTGAATCGTTGCTAAAACAAACAGAGCGAAGGTTCCAATCCAAAAATCCATGGTATCCAGTGCTTTGATATCCTTGCTGAACCAAACCACAAAAAGGCAGCCCATACCCGTGATGAGTCCTAATATGGATACGGATTGTTTGCGGTTCATGCCCGTGCTTTCCTCAAGGAAGGCGATCCCTGGTTGAAGCATGGACAAGGAACTAGTGACTGCCGCAAGAAACAGCAGAATGAAAAAGATAGAACCGAAAACGACGCCAGCCGGCATATTGGCAAAAACCAATGGAAGCACTTTGAAACCAAGGGCAAAAGTGCCTTGTCCGACAATGCCTGCTGCACCCAAAAACATGTAAGCAGCCGGGATGGTAATCATACCCCCCAAAGCAACCTCACAAAACTCGTTAGCACTTGTTGCGCTCAGGCCGCTCAATACCACGTCGTCTTTTTTGTTAAGATAACTCGCATAGACAATGATGACACCGAAACCTACCGAAAGTGAGAAGAAAATTTGACCTGCCGCAGCGAGCCATAATTCAGGGTTTTTCAAATTTTGAATCAGGTTTCCCGGGTTCCACATGTAAGCCAGACCATTCATGATATTTTGATCAGGTTGGTCGGCTAATGGAGCCCCTAGTGTCAGGACACGAACTGCAATGATGATTGCCAAGAATACAAGCAGTGGCATGGCGAACTTACAGAACCATTCGATTCCTTTGGATAGGCCCCGGTAGATCAGAATGAAATTAAAGATGAAGACCAGAATAAGGTAAAAGCCGACTTGATTCAAACTGAACCCAATGGCGGATCCATTCTCAGTGATTCCGATGAAAGCCCCCCAGAAATCGCCGTAGGCATCGACATTATTCCCAAAACTCAGGTTGCCCGTGAGAAAATTGATGGCGTAACCCAAACACCAAGCCTCGATATAGACATAATACATGTAGATGATGACCGGGATGATCACCCCGATCACTCCAATGTATTTTGCATAGGGTTTGCCAAGGATGGCGTGAAAAATACCAGGACTTGAATTATATCCTCGCTGGCCCCCGTAGCGGCCCATCGTCCATTCTGCCCAACAGATTGGGATACCAATGATGAGTAATGAAATAAAGTAGGCGACCATGAATGCGCCACCGCCATCATCACCGCCATATTTTGCAGCCTGGCCTGGAAAGCGAAGGAAGTTGCCCAGTCC
>JBDQII010000380.1:0-4737 GCA_040264395.1 Verrucomicrobiota bacterium | reverse complement strand
GGAACCGTGTAAAAACGCCAGCGCTGCTCCCCCGTTTTCAGATCGTAGGCAGTCACATAACCTCTCACCCCATATTCAGCCCCTCCATTACCGATGATAACATTGTTCCCTATGATTCTAGGAGCTCCTGTGATGCTGTAGTCACCGTCTTTCGGCAAGGTGTTCGTCGACCAGACCTGAGTGCCATCGCTTGCTTTGAGACATACCAATCTCCCATCCAGAGTTGATGCGAATATATGTTCCCCCGAATGGGCCACCCCCCGATTAACAACATCACAGCAAGCCTTGCGGCCCCAGACCGCTTTGTCCACTCCGGGATTCCAAGTCCACAATGTAGCCCCACTGATTCCATCGGTGGCTTGAACAACTGACCAAGGAAGCGAGTAATACAAAGTCCCGTCGATCACCAACGGGGTCGCCTCGATACCACGAATCGTGCTCAGCTTTTTTGCCCAGGCCAATCCCAGCTCAGAAACATTATCAGTATGAATTTGCTGGATGGGACTGAAGCGAGACTCCTGCGCGTTCAGGCCATGCATGGGCCAATCTAAGTCCTCAGCAAAAATCAGTGTCGTTTGGATGCTGACTATCAACAGGCTTCCCAGTAACCGCCATAACTTTTGTTTTATTTTGCTTTTCATTTTTTGAAATTTTTTATTTTGAATGAAACCTATTTATATTCGATCGCACTTAATCTCAGATCAATATTTCCAGATCGAATAGTTGAGAAGGGAGGGATTTAATTCGTTGTGCATGAATATGTTTATCAAATTCATTGAAATGGCCATTAGCTTCCTTTTCTCAAACTTTTAATTTTTTTGAGCGAATAATTTCAAATAGGTTATTCGCAATCGGGCATGCGTGATTCATCCAAATTTCCCCGAAGATAACCGGCGCCTTTATAATAAGATAAGCAGCATAAATTCGACGGATTTTCTATTTTTGAACAGCTGCAAATTTGTCCCATTTATTACTGAACGAATCCATGGCTGCAAAAGGGCCAAAAAAGTCGAAAGAGAGCACGATTGACCGGCAAGGAATGCGTAAAAATACCGCACACTACCCAAATGCTGAATACTTTAGATTTTTCTTTATTGCATTTTTATTGGGATTCGATATAAGTATGTTGATTCTAAGGGATTGTATCTAAATTTTTGTTTTAAGGGGATTGACTTCACTGTGAAAAAAGAGCATGACCAAGTAGCTGAAGAAGCAGGAAAACATGTTCCCAAGGCAACTACTTCACATCGTGTTCCGGAAGACTACCTGAGATTGCGCCAAATCGCACGCGGCTATGTCAGCAGGCTTTCCTCATCCGGATCCATCCAAGCAACAGAGTTGGTTCATATGGCATGGCTGCGAGTGAAACCTGAGCGCGTTTGGAAGGATAAAGAAGAATTTTTGGCCTACTTGACAGTTGTCATGAAAAACATTCTCCTCGACCGTGCGCGAAAGCGAGTAAGACGGCAGGATCATTTTCGCACGGTTTATTCAGATTTTTCCGATATTCAAAAACCAGATGATTGTTCCGACGAGCAGATCATCCTGCTGCATCAGGCTCTCGAGCAAATGCAACAAACACAGCCCGAGTCTGCAAAGTTGATCAGCCTGCGGTTCTTTGTCGGACTGACCAATCGAGAAATTGCAGAAGCAACGGAATCGTCTGAACGAACAGTGAAAAGAAAAATTGCTTTTGCAAGAGCCTATCTCAAGAGAAGTATTAACCGACTGATTTCTGAGGATGTCTGAATCTATTGATCAACCAAGCAACCAGGATCTTTTTCATACCGCTCTCAAGATGGAGCCGGGAGATAGAGAAGCTTATCTGGATAAAGCCTGTGAAAAAAACCCGGCTCAAAAAGAGGAGATTCAATCATTGCTTGCTTCCCACGATGAGGCAGAAACATTCCTGAGCAATGAGCCCGCCCCCATGGAAACGGTGCTGTTTGAACCACCAAAATCCATTCAGCAATATGAACTGACTGAAAAAATTGGTGAAGGGGCGATGGGGGTTATTTTCAAAGCTGAGGATTCCATTTTAGGGCGCACTGTCGCCATCAAGTTTCTCAAGCCAGAGATTTATCCAACGCTCCAGAGTGTCGACCGACTGAAGAGAGAAGCCAAGGCGCTGGCAGGCGTCAACTCCCCCTGCATAGCCACCATCCATGATTTGATTGAATCGGATGGGATTTGCGCCATCGTGCTGGAATATGTCGAAGGTGAGAGTTTGCGTATGCGCCTTGACCGCCACCCCATGACCATCGAGGAAGCGATTCGGACCGCGACCCTGATCTGTGAAGGTCTCAAGCAGGCACACGACAAGGGCATCGTTCATCGCGACCTTAAACCGTCGAATATCATCCTTACCCGTGAAAAGGGACTCAAGATTCTTGATTTTGGTTTGGCCAAATTGGAAAATTCGCTGACTTCAAGCGAGGAAACCCAGGCAGGGACGATTTTGGGAACAACCGCCTATATGAGTCCAGAACAGACCAGAGGCGAATCGGCAAGTTCCAGCAGTGATCTGTGGGGTCTGGGATGTATCCTCTTTGAAATGTTGACAGCGACACATCCCTTTAAGGCTTCGAACACCGCTGATACGATAGCCAATGTTTTGAAGTCTTCGCCATCATGGGAATCCCTGCCTCCGGGCATACCTTCACCCACACTTTATCTGATGCGCCAGTGCTTGCTTGGCGATCCTGAATCCCGCCTTCACAGTGCCAGTGCTGGACACTCGCTTTTGTTGGCTTCCCTTGAGTCATTCAAGATTCCCATTAATAGATCTGAAACTCAAATACCGGCAAGCAGAAGCAACACTTTTCGAATCTTTGGTTTAGGCCTGATTTGCAGCATTGTCGGACTTTTGGTCGGAATATTATTCACACGACCAAATCCAGGGCCTGATCTTGTGACTGATGAAGGTAGGGTTGGCAAATCGATCAAGATTCCCATCCAACTGGGCTCACGTTCCGAGATGTCCATGGCACAACGATTTTCAATTTCCCCTGATGGCTCCCAAATCGTCTATGCCAATACAGCCGGATTGTGGCACCAAAGCCTGCGTTCCGTAAAACCACCCACGTTGCTGAGTCGAAGCATCACCCAGGAAGCTTTTTGGAACCCTGCCTGCAGCGCGATTGCCTATCTGGAAGGAAATACCCTTTATGCTCATTCCATCGAAACCAATACACGCATGGTCGTGGTTGAGCTACCTGGTCCCGTCATTCCAAACCATGGGGGAGGTGCATGGCTTCCCAACAACACCATTCGCTTCAATACAGGCGACGAGGGGATTAAGGAGATCACTCTTCACCAGCACGCAACTTTGCGTTCCATTCTTGATATCACAGATGCTGATGACAATTTTCATGATGCCTCGGCTCTCCCACACGGCCGAGGTCTTCTGTTTGCCACCCACCACAGGAATGGAGGCATCGACAGCTTGTCCGTATGGACTCCTGAGACGCAGCGAAAAGATATTTTCAAACTACCTGGCCGAATCTTGGGTTACCCTGTTTATTCTAATTTGGGCTACATCCTGTTCTGCAGTTATCTGCCTCAAAGCAACATGCAATTTTCAAAAATATGGGCCTTCCCTTTTGATCTGGAAACTCTGGAAAAAACAGGTCCGAAATTCCTTCTGGACGAAAAAGGAGGTTTCAGTCTGACGATGTCTGAAAACAACACGCTCGTTTACAAACTTCCACCAAAGAAACCTAGAAGGCACCAGCTTGCCTGGCTTGGCGGGTCCGTAGAAGAAGCACAATATCCGGAAAGGGGCTTTGTCAGGGATGTGATCATGTCCTTAGCAATTTCACCAAATCAATCGAAAGTGGCCTTTTCCACGGCTGACGCAAACTCGAATCAACTTTGGGTTCACAACTTTGAGTCCTCGACGAGTCACCTTTTGCAAACTTCTTCCTCTGTCTCCTCCCTTTCATCCATACTTTGGAAAAATGAAGACCACCTTGTCTATCATACCTGGGATGCCGATGGGGTTTTTACTTGGGAGGATGACCTCCGTAGATCAACACCTCCAAGAAAAATTTCAAGAGGGTGTTCTATTGATATAAGCAACGATGGACGCAAATTGTTAGCTCAGGGTCTACCTCGCTGGGGACGCCATTCAATAATCAACCTCGATGATCCTGAATCAGAAATTGAAAGATTACCTGAAAATCTGAACGATGTTTGGGCACCCAAATTTTCTCCCAGCCAAAAATTCATCGCTTTTGTGGCTGGAGAGGAGCGCAAGGACTCGTCGATTTACCTTACTGACTACCCTGATGGACGCATCCGGTTTCTGGTTAACAAAGAATTGCCAGGGAAGCAACCATTCTGGCACCCATCGAAAGATCTCCTTTATTTTATCCATACCAAGGAGAATCAAAATGAAATTTATTCTGTCACAGTCGACACCATGCCAGATGTTCAGCTCTCCAACCCCAAACTCGAAGGCGTCTTACCAAAATCCACTTACTTGGGAACTCAATACAATCCTCATATCATGGCCTACCACGAAGAAAAGAAACGGTTCCTTTTCATTGAAGACCAGACGCCTGATGATGGAGAAGAAAAAGTCAGAGGAAATGCACTTATCACACTGAACTGGCGGCCCAGAGTTCTGTTCACGAACCCGGACGTGACCGAAGAGCAAATTCCGGGATCGTCATTATGACCAGAGGGTCAGGCTCAGCAGGCATGCAGTATTCAAGACGATTTACTTTGCCCCGC
>JBDQII010000379.1:0-4742 GCA_040264395.1 Verrucomicrobiota bacterium | reverse complement strand
ATTGAGTGTCTGAGCCCCCTCTTCGAATCGTAGAGGGGCTGCATCGGCATGTCCCACAGTTCCCACCTCGATACCCTGCTTGCCACTGATGCCAAACTCAGTCCACCCTACTTGGTTTCCTTCTTTGCCCCAGAAACGAATTTTGCGGTCAAGAGCCCTGTTCATGTAGGAAGCCCACATCATTGCGACGTATCCTTGTGTGTATGCCGTGTCGACCAAAGGTCTGCATTTGAAATCAAGATCCACTTGACCTTCGGTAGAAAGATCATAAGTCATGCGGGCTTCCATGTTCCATTTTGATCCTTCGGCTGGCCAATGGACCTCATACGATTGCTTGTCGAGATGCCGAACCTGACAAGGGTCCTGACGCGGTGTGAACATGGAGATCGCATGCTGTTCTTTTGCTCCATTGAAAATATGCTCGAAATTAAAACCAACCGAATCATCCCGAAATAGATTTGCCTCAGGATGATATCCCTGAATCAAAGGATTGAACCCGCTTCCTTGTCGTTTTTGGTTGGATACATTGTCATGAAGCGTTCCATGAAAGTGGTTCCCGTGAATATGAACGGCGATCTGGCCGAAGGTATTCACATGCAGTAAAAGTAAACACAGGATGAAATAGTATGGCATAAGTTTGGGTTTCATGAAGAGAAGCGATAAGGCTAATTCTTTTTTCGAAAGTGTATGGCAACTCATATATTATATCACATGACATACTTTGGTTGAGTTCGCTGAAGATGCTACCTTTTTGAAGTGATTGTGTGAAAAATAAAACTAAAAATTCGTTAAATTCGTTGGCATCGTGAAAGTGTCTTTCACTGCATCTGGTTCAAGATGTTTCCCTGTGAAAGATTATGTGAATATGCCTGTCTGCAGATTTATGAGTCTGTTTTTATTGGACATTATTTATTTTTTCCATACAACGATTACATGGGTTAACCGAGCATTATTTTGAATGCTTTATTTAAAAATCCCTCGGTGATCACGCGCTGGATACTCCTCAATACCTTCCTGTTTTCACTGTCTGACCTCAAGGCTCAACCATCCTTTCGAATCCCGTTGAAGGTTTCCGAACATGCCGGGGGCAAGCGCATGGAGGAACCGGTTCGATCCGGGATTCCCTTTCCTCAAAACATGGAGCTTTCATCCATTGATTCCCTGAGACTGACGGATGACTCGGGGAAGATTGTCCCGGCACATTTCGAGATCCTGGGGCGCTGGGGGGGAGGGTTAGGGTTGAATTTGATACCCAGCTTGGGGAGACATATTTGTTGGAATACAGTGCCAGCCTGAGGCGACGGAGTGGCAACTGCTGGGCACCCGACAGGGAACGGGGCGCGCTGAGGTGTTTGAAGTGCCTGCAGGCGGTGATTCGGGTGGTTTTTTCCGTATGCTCAATCGTTAATCATTTGAATACACCCTCATCCCATGATCACAGATTGGTGTTGCTCGAAATCAGAAGTCATTGCCATTCCCTTTTTCCGAGTGTCAATCCATGGTGACACGGTGAAGTTTACCGGAGTGATGCCTCTGTGAGGGATGATTAGTGGTCAAGTGACCTAGCTCAATGGAACTGGCAGGTTCTATTGAAAGGCATAAAGCCACTTTGTCGTGCGGAAAAAAATGAGATCATCCTGAATGGCGGGTGTTGCGTAGATTTCTCCGTCCAGCTGGATGGTGGATACCTTTTCAAAACTATCATCTGTTTTCATCACCGTCACCACACCGCGTCGCGAGGCAAAGTAAATGTGATCATTGGCTGCGACCGGCGAGGCCGCGTACATACCGCTTGCGTTGAGTCGATCTTTCTCGATGAGTTTCCCGGTGTTTGCATCTCGAACCACAAAAAAACCACCGTTCAGAACGGCGTAAACCCTGTCGCCGTAGGGAAGGATGGTGGGGATTTCGGGTAGGTACCGCCTCTCCGACCAGAGTAATTGCGGGATCGGCGTCTGCCCTTCTTTTCTCGTAATCTGCACGCGTCCCTGCGCCGCCTGCATCTTGCGTGTCATGGAATCAATTTTCGCCACAAATTCTTCGAATGGAATCCTGCCGTCGTCATTCAAATCAAATTCTGATTTGAACCGAGTTGGCGGGCGCATGACATAGCCGAATCCAGGCGATGAAAGCGGCAGGTCGGGGCGCTGAGGCATGCGTATGCCTTTGGTGATTTCCTGGTCCTCAATGACACCATTCCCGTTTTTGTCAAAACTCAAAATGTATTCCCAGGCTTTCTCATGATTGTAGTCGACCTCAAAGCCAAGCATGATCTTGGCGTTAATGAAAAGTTCCTCACCTCTTACGATAGGAAGATTGATGGATGATTTTCCCATTCCATCCATCGACCAGATTTCTTTTCCTGTGTCGGCTGAATAACCACTGAGACGGCCTGCTCCCAGAGTCACGATTTCTGCTCCATCAGCGGTTTCAAGAACAGAGGGAGTGCAATAGGAAATATTGGAAAAGGGTCTGGGTGTTTTCCAGATGAGGTTGCCCGTTTTTCCATCAAATGCATACAGCATGGAATTTTGTTTTTTCAGGCTGTCTCGAAGCAGGAAAACGGTTCCATCACGGACCATGGGAGACCCTCCCGTTCCATAAAGAAATGGAGTCGTTTCGAAATCCTGATGCCAGATTTCATTTCCAAGATGATCATAGCTTGTGAGACCGATGCTGAGACCGTAAGAGTAGACTCTTTCATTATCTGCACAAAGCGTCATGGCCGCTGGATTGGTGTCTTCGTGCAGATCTTCAAATCCCGGTCCCTTCTTGGGGCCTTCATAGAATCGTTTTCGACTCCACTCTATGGTTCCATCCTTTTTGGAAATGGCATGGATGAACAATGTCTTGTTTTCGAATGACGTCAGGAAAATGCGGTCTCCCCAAATGATCGGAGAAGAGTGCCCCAATCCGACGAGCACCTTCCATTTCAAACCCGTGTCATCGTTCAAATGCACCGGAGGTTTTCCTCCTTCGATCATGCCAGTCCCGTTGGGTCCTCGAAATCGACTCCAGTAGTTATCTGAATGTAGTGTGCCGGCCAGCAGAAGCATGGCCGAAATTTGGATGCAATTCCTTATCATGATTTAAATCTAGATTACGAAGGATTTAATTTGCATCAAGTTCTTTTGTTGTTGCTGGTCAATCTGATGCGGAATAGATATTTTCTCCAGCGCTATCAGGAAGCCCGCCATATTAAACCATGTTTTCAGAGCTTTCTGAAGAGAAGAGCAGGACTGATGACATCAATGCCATCTCTAATGAATGATCGCTTCAATGGGCCCGTTGCCTTCCTCGACCAACAATGACACGGGGCCCAGCTCAGGGAGAAACATCTTCGTGTGATCGATACCTAGTTGCCGGAGAATGGTGGCATGCAGATCACTGTAATAATGGGGGCTTTCCACCGCTTTGTAGCCTACTTCATCTGTGGCACCATGAACGATGCCGCCCTTGACTCCACCACCTGCCAACCATGAGGTAAAGCCCTTTGGGTTATGATCGCGGCCCGTGGTATTTTGCGACCATGGCGTGCGTCCAAATTCACTGGTCCAGACAACGAGGGTCTCATCGAGCATCCCACGTTGTTTGAGATCTTTGATCAGACCAGCGATCGGTTTGTCGGTGGACCTGCAATGCGGCTCGTGATATTTCATGTCACCATGGGAATCCCAACCGCCGTTGCCACCGCCCGCATGGCAGATTTGAATATAGCGAACGCCTCGCTCGGCGAGACGACGAGCAAGCAAGAGTTGTTTGCCAAATTCCCCGGTATGGTCCTCATCGATTCCATAAAGGGATTTGACATGTGATGGTTCTCGAGTGAAATCAACAGCCTCGGGGGCAGACATCTGCATGCTGGCAGCGAGTTCATAGGCTCTGGTTCGAGCTTGGATGTTTGAGTTGATCGCATAGCGTTCGCGAAATGCTTCGTTCATCTTTTGCAATAACTGCATCTGACGATCGCGTTCCGCGCCCAATCCTTCTCTGACAGGATGAAGGTTGGGGATGGGTGTTTCTCCAGCTTGAAACGGTGTCGCAGAAACCGATGCGCCGAGATAGCCGCCTGTGAGTTGCACGGGCGAGGTAGGGCGACCAATATTGACGAAGCTCGGAAGATTCTTGTTTGAACTTCCGAGTGCATGAGAAACCCAGGCTCCAAATGATGGGTGATCGAATGCCCTGCCTCGATGTCCAGTGGTCGTTTCGATTACCGCAGGTGCATGATTGCCCTCGTGACACCACATGGATCGCACGACGGCAATGTCGTCCATCATGCTTCCAACATGAGGAAACCAATCCGAAACGGGAGTGCCAGATTGTCCGTAGCGTGTGAATGTTCGATGGCAGGGAATGACAGGGCGCTGCATCTCTGCGAGGTTGTCGCCGAAGCCAACCGCATCGATGAATTTCCCTGCGTGCTCGTTACCTTTCGGGTCAAAGGTATCGATATGACTGACACCCCCACACATGAACAGGAAAATAACCGACTTGGCCTTGGGGTTTGAATCGGGAGCCAGAAGGGCATTCTTGATTTCCCCACCTTCGGCCCACATGCCGCCGAGTGCGACGCCGAGAAAACCGCCACCGGCTTGATGCAGGAAGTGACGCCTCGAGTTTTGGTTTCCTAAAGTTGGATTGGTATCAACGGACATAGATGAATTCATCGAGATTGAAGATCAGCCAGGCAAGATGATTGAGGCGCTCAGCGTCACCTTCGAGGTAATCAAAGGCCAGAT
>JBDQII010000378.1:0-4747 GCA_040264395.1 Verrucomicrobiota bacterium | reverse complement strand
TGATAATTTCTGAAATTTGCTCTGCCAATACGAGTCTTCTGGAGGATATGGATGGTGATTTTTCAGATTGGATCGAACTTTATAATTCAGGAGATGAAAACGTTTCTCTCCAAGGTTGGTCACTATCGGATAGTGTCGATGAACGCAATAAGTGGATTTTCCCGGACGTGTCACTGAAACCCGGAGATTTGCAACTAATATTCGCCTCCGGCAAAGATCGCCGAGATACAGGGTCAGAAATGCACACCTCGTTCAAAATCAGTGCGAACGGCGAACCTCTCTTGTTGAGTGACACACATGGACAGATCGTCGATGCCATAAGGATTGGCAGCTTGGATGATGACATCTCATTAGGACGCGCTGAATCAACTGGCTCCGATTGGTTTCAATTTCAAAAAGCCTCAGCCACTCCAGGAAAAATCAACGAAGCCGAGGGGATTGTTTTCGTAGAAGCTCCATCTTTTTCCAGTGAGCCAGGGTTTTACCCGCTTTCAATCGAAATTGAATTAAGCACGCTCTCAGAAAACCAGAGTATTCGCTATTCAATGAATGGTGATGATCCTTTGGAAAATGGTTTGGATTATGACTCACCCGTTACACTGCACTCTACATCGGTCCTGCGAGCCATAAGCGTAGATAAGAATGGAAACCAGAGTGACGAAATGACGGGCACCTTCTTCATTCGCTCCCCTCATTCCATTGCCGTGATTTCTTTGGCTGCACCCGCACATCATTTCGACATTGAAGATGGCTTTCTTTATGGATTTGGAGATCACATGTTCAGCAATCGAGGGACCGTTAACGCCAATTTCCCCTACTCCGCCTCGAATGCATGGCGCGACCGGGAAATCCCAATCTCCCTGGAACTTTACGAACCTGATGGTGAACTCGGTTTCCAACAAAAACTGGGCGTCAAAATCTTTGGAGGATGGGGGTCACGCGGCTATCCACAAAAATCCCTCTCATTCTTCGCGCGAAGCAAATACGGAAAAGGCAAGGTTCGATATCCTCTTTTCCCTGAAATGGACTTGGAAGAGTTTGAATCATTCATACTACGAAATTCAGGAAACGATAATCAAAGCACCCATCAGATTCCGCCTCGATCTGAAATCAATGCTTTTGGGCGCCGGCGTTCAAACGGAAGCTATTTTGTGAACGGCAATTACACATTGATGAGGGATGCCATGATGCAACATGCAGCCGGTCATTTGAATGTGGATCAACAAGCTTACCGACCAGTCATCGTTTACCTCAATGGTGACTATTGGGGGATTTACAATCTGCGTGAAAAATTAAATGAACATTACGTCGCATCCCATCATGCCGTGGATGCCGATCAAATTGATTTAATTGAAGGGTATGGTTCTGCCAATAAGGGAACTTCCACTCATTACAATAGAATGAGAAGTTATCTGGAAGGAGGTTCACTAAGATCCAACACGCGCTATGAGCGTGTGATCAGGGATTATATCGATGTTTCCAGTTTTACCGACTACCATCTCGCCGTTATCTATTTCCAGAACTTTGATATTGGCAATATCAAGCAATGGCGACATCGAAGCGATGGGACCTTCCGATGGATGCTTTATGATCAGGACTACGGGTTCAATCTCTGGCCGCCCGATGTCTATCTTCCGGCAATGAAACGCGATTTTTCTGATTATAACAACATGTTCGATTTTTACACGAACACTTCCGGATCAGGCACAGGATGGCCCAATGCATCAGGACGCACCCTTTTGTTGAGAAAAATGCTGGAGAATGATGGTTTCAAAATCCGGTTCATTAATCGATGTGCAGATCTTTTGAACACCGATTTCGGAAGCCAGCGCGTCGTTGACATCATTAATGAGATGGCATCGGTAATCAGAGGCGAAATGCCTGAACACCTTGCGCGCTGGAGTTGGCTTTCATTGTTGGAACGCAATCATGGTTCACCTTTTGATGAAGAAGATGTGCCATTCAACACTCAACAATGGGAAATGAACATAGACAGTTTGAGGGAATTTGCTGAGAGTCGCCCAGATAAACTCCGAAAGGATTTAATCGATCATTTCAACCTCAAAAACGGAACCTGTGAAATCATCGCAACGGTAGAACCCCAGGATGCCGGCTATATCCAAATAAACTCCATCACCAGCCAATCCCTGCCAAATGATCGTGGTATTTATTTCAAAGGAATACCAGTTGCTGCTACCGCCATTGCAAATGAAGGCAGATCCTTTCAGCGATGGTCAAACAGGGAAGCGATCACTCGAAAAATTACGATTGATACCACCGCGCCCGATCAAATCCACCTGCATGCCATCTTCGATTAGCAGCCTCCCCCCCCGCTAATCATCATGCCAAGATGGGAGTAACGACCTCACCTGCGACGTCGGTCAAGCGGTAGTCTCGTCCTTGAAAACGGAAAGTCAATTGCTCATGATCGAAGCCTAACTGATGCAAGAGGGTTGCCTGCAAGTCATGAATGTGGACAGGATTTTCGGCAACGCTGAAGCCCAATTCATCAGATGAACCATAGGTCATACCGCCTTTGATTCCGCCACCCGCCAACATCATCGAATAACAATCAGGGAAATGATCGCGCCCCAAAATATCACCTTTTGCAGTGCGCCCCTCCCGGAATGGCGTACGCCCGAATTCACCGCCCAATACAATCAATGTCTCGTCCAACATTCCTCGCTGGCGAAGGTCTCGAATGAGTGCTGCAACAGGTTTTTCCATGGTGGCACATTTATTGGTCAACCCGTCACGAATATCTTCACCGGGCCCAGTTCCGTGGAAATCCCATCCCCAGTCAAACAACTGCACATAACGCACCCCCTGCTCTACCAAGCGACGAGCCAAGAGGCAATTGTTGGCGAAGCTCGCTTTTCCAGGCTGGGCTCCGTAATCCTCCAGTGTCCCTTCTTTTTCCTTGGAAATATCCATTACTTCGGGAACCGATGTCTGCATCCGGAAGGCCAATTCATACTGAGCCATGCGAGTCAACGTCTCGGGATGCCCGTATTCATCGGCCTGAAGGGCATTCAGTGCATTCAGTGTATCGAGGCTACTTCGACGTAAATCCCGCGGAAGTCCAGCCGGGTCGGATGCGAATAGGACAGGGTCTCCTTTGGATCGGCATTGAACACCTTGGTAGACAGACGGCAGGAATCCGCTTCCATAAGAATTGCGCCCGCCATTGGGCTGCACTCCACTTGAGATCAAGACGACAAATCCTGGCAGGTTTTGGTTCTCACTTCCCAGGCCGTAAGTAACCCATGAGCCAATGGATGGACGCCCTGGACGAGGAGACCCGGTGTAAACTAATAATTCCGCAGGTGCATGGTTGAATTGGTCTGTGTGCATTGAACGAATGACACAGAGTTCGTCGGCCACTTCCTGAAGATTGGGCAGCGCATCTGATAGCCAAACGCCACCTTGCCCATATCGCTTGAAAGTTCGAGGCGTCCCCATGAGTTTGGGCACACCCGAAGTGAACGCAAATCGTTTCCCTTTGAGAAAGGCATCAGGACAATCCTGATCGTTGCGTTTGACCAGTTCAGGTTTGTAATCAAAAAGATCCAAATGAGGGGGCGATCCGGTCAGGTGCAAATAGATCACCTGTTTTGCCTTGGGAGCAAAATGCGAGGGCTTCAAACGCAGAGGGTTTTCAATCCCTTTTGCGGCGGATGCCGCTGTATCATTCGAAAGCAAATCAGAGAGCGCGATGGCACCAATGCCTGCGGAGGATTCTTTGAAAAAATGCCTCCTGGTACGATTTCTCAAAAACTGCTGAGCTGGATTCATGGGGGGGTCTGTTTGCATAAGTGTGTAATCCAATTTCCATTTACCGTTTCATTAATACCTCATCAAGATTCAACAATACGTTGGCAACCAATGTTAATGCCGCAAGATCGCGCACGTCCTCTTCGGGCGAAATCTGATCTACCATCTGTCCCGCCAGGGTAAAGGCCTCTTTCTCGAGGTCCACGTAAGTAGAGTAAGCCTCGGTATAGAGCTTAAGTAAATAGGATTGTTCCTGTTTGGATGGAGGCCTTGTCAGACAAAGTCTAAATCCATGATTGATCTTAGCTGAAGGATTTGCAGCCGATTTTGACATGCGCTTTGCAAGGGCTTGGGCCGTTTCAACAAAAGCAGGGTCGTTGAGAGTGACAAGTGCCTGTAATGGCGTATTGCTGCGGTCTCTTTTCAAGGTACAAACCTCACGGTTCGGAGCGTCAAAGGTTGCCATTGAAGGGTAAGGATTGGAGCGCCGCCATGTCGTGTAAAGGCCCCGTCTGTAGCGATCCTCTCCTTCACTCGTTTTCCAATCAATTCCCCCTCCGAAAGCTGCACTGAGACCTAATTTAGGCTGGGGCGGATTCACCGATGGACCAAACATTTTTTTGCTCAGCAAACCACTCGCAAAGAGAGCCTGATCTCGAATCGATTCAGCCGAAAGACGCACTCGAGGGCCACGCGCCAACCACTGATTGTCGCGGTCAGCAGCCAGTTGCGAAGGAGTCACTTTCGAGGATTGACAATAAGTTGCCGAAGTCACGATCAATTTCAGCATGTGCTTGATATCCCAGCCACTATCCATGAACTCGACAGCAAGCCAATCCAGCAAATCGGGATGTGAAGGCAGGTCGCCTTGGGCTCCGAATTCCTCACTGCTGCGCACCAATCCAAGGCCAAACACAGATTCCCAAAGTCGATTCACAATGACACGGGCTGTCAATGGGTTATCGCGGCTGAC
>JBDQII010000377.1:0-4748 GCA_040264395.1 Verrucomicrobiota bacterium | reverse complement strand
GTGGCTGGATTCATTGCTGGGCCCGTGATGGGGCATCAATATGTGGATCCGGATGCCTTGTTCGGAGATCTTTTGATGCCATTGGTCTCAATGAGTGTCGGGTTGATCCTGTTCGAAGGTGGCCTGACACTTAAATTCCGTGAATTGGATGATGTGGGTCCTGTTGTAATCAAGCTGGTCACCATCGGTGCCGCCGTTACCTGGGGACTGTCCATTGTATTGGCCCGCTTCTGTCTTGGTTGGGATTGGGCTCTATGTGCTTTGCTGGGAGCCATCCTGGTCGTCACGGGGCCGACCGTCATCATGCCACTCCTGCGGTATTTACAGCCCAACAGGCAAGTTTCGTTTGCCTTGAAATGGGAAGGCATCATGATCGACCCTGTCGGGGCATTGCTTGCCCTGCTGGTCTTTGAAACAATACACCATGGGTTAGGTGCAGATGGAGTGCAATGGTCTAATTTCCCTGTTCAAGTCGCACTGGGATTTCTGAAGACATTCTTCGCAGGAGGAGTGACTGGGGCCATTGGGGCTTTTTGGGTTTACTTCTTTTACAAGCGTCACTGGGTGCCTGAATATCTCCACAGCCCATTTGCCTTGATGGTTGCAGTGCTGGCTTTTGCCGGTGCCAATCATATTTATGATGAAGCGGGTTTGCTGGCTACCACTTTGATGGGCTTGATTCTGGCCAATCAAAAGCGTGTAGACATGCGTCACGTGCTCGAATTCAAGGAAAATATTCGAGTAGTGCTGATCTCAGTACTCTTTATTGTTTTATCAGCAAGGTTGAATTTATCAGACTTTTCAGCATTACCCGTTGGCGGCGTTTTGATGTTTCTTGCGGGGCTTCTGCTCATTGTCAGGCCGGCCACTGTATGGCTTTCGTGTGCAGGATCATCTCTCAAAAGTACTGAACGATGGTTTCTTTCATGGATGGCGCCGCGTGGAATTGTGGCTGCTGCAGTTGCTTCCGTATTTTCCATGCGTCTGGTCGAAGAAGGGATGAAAGGGGCAGAATTACTGATACCTGTGATATTCGTTGTCATTGTAGGAACGGTATTGGTGTATGGATTGACTTCCGCCAGTGTTGCGCGTCGCTTGAAGGTTTCCAACCCGGATCCTCAGGGAGTTTTGATCGCGGGGGCAAATGCGATGGGCTGCAAACTAGGTGCGGCGCTTCAAGAGGAAGGATTTAGAGTCCTGATGGTTGATAACAACAGGCAGCATATCAATCAGGCCCGAATGGCGGGACTACCTGTCCATTATGGGAGTGTTTTGGCTGAAGATGCAGTTGATGATTTAGATCTGGCTGGTATTGGGCGCTTAATTGCACTTACTCCCAATCACAGAATCAACTCATTGGCAGCGATACATTTTGCTGAATTGTTTGGACGTACAGGAGTATTTCAGCTGCCTGATGTTGTCAGTAAATCCCAAAGAACAGAGGCATTTTCTGAAGGTCTGCAGGGCCGCACTCTTTTCTCAGCAGAGGCCAACTACGATTTCTTTGGAGCCAAGTTGCGTGAAGGTTTCCTGATCAAGCGTACTCCGATTACTGCAGAATTCGACTTCGAATCCTTCCAGAAGCAATATGGCGGCGAAGCACTCCCGATGTTCATCATTACAGAAACGAAAAAATTGCAGATGGTTACCATTGAAGACCCCTCGGAAGCAAGAAATGGTCAAATACTCATCAGCTTGGTTCCCGGTAATTCCGCTTCCTGTCGCTAATGATGGACAGAGCGACATTTTCAATGCACTGAAAATGGTTCCCAGCAAAGTTTTGGATTTCGTTTCTTTCCCCGGTTTTGATGAAAGTCCCAATAATCCGTGTTGGGGAACTTGGCTGAATGTCCATCGAGGAAGTTAAATTGAGCGCCTCCGCTGTGCAGGTTGGTATGCACGTTGTTATGCTGGGCCACCGCTGCTTTTTTTCCATTATCAAAAAGCCATATGGTGGTCGCAGGGGAGGGGATACGGCTTAATTGAATCTGGTTTCCTGTTCCGGACCCATTGACATGGGCGTTCAGGCAATAGTGGAAAAGATGGTTACCACTGCTTCGCTTCCGGTTAGCTGGGCAAATCCAGATACTTCTGGGCAATAAAGCGCTGGCATTCGTTCGCCATGGCATTTGGTGATAATTCGGGATGTTCAGCATGACTGGTAAATCAATATACCAACCACTTTTTAGAGACGTTCCGTTGGGGGACCCATCTCTGGGAAGCCAATCATCGTAATCAATTGCATATAAATGAGTAGCCAGGCCCCATTGCCTGAGATTATTCAGGCAAACAGCTCCAGTTACTTTTTGTCTGGCTCGGCTAACAGCTGTGACGAGAAGTGCTGCAAGCATTGCGATGACCGTCATCACCGTCAAGAGTTCCAGCAAGGTAAAGCCTTGATCGTTCCTTTTCTTCTCGATCCATCCGAGCATGGTATTGTTTTCTTCTCATGCTATCAGGTGGGGTGTAATAAAAATGATTGGGTAAAAATCGAATTTGTCAAAAAAAAACGGGGCGCATAGTGCGCCCCGTTTCATGGTAAAGGTTGTTTCCTGCAAGCAAATCACTGGAGCTTCTGGAGCGTCTCTTTGATTGCGTCAAAATTAGGCAAGTCCTTGGGAGTGGGAGTTTGTTCTGCATATTGAACGATGCCTTCTTTATCAACCACGAATGCTGCCCTTGCGCTAGTTGCCCCAAACCCCATCAAATCATCCAGAAGTACTCCATAGTCCGCTGATGTTTTTTTGTTGAGGTCACTGGCCAAAGTGATGCCAATGTTCTCCTTCTGTGCCCATGCTTCTTGAGCAAACGGACTGTCCACGCTGATGCCAATGACCTCCGCATTCAAGTCAGCATACTGACCCAAGCCTGCTGTCACGTCGCACAATTCAGATGTGCAAACACCGGTAAAAGCCAATGGGAAAAACAGGATGACCGTGTTTTTCTGACCGTTGTTATTGCTGATTGAGACGTCAGAAACGCCTTCACTATTTTTGGATTTCAATACGAAATCAGGAGCTTTTGTTCCAACTGTGATTGCCATGTCTTTACAAATATTGTTATCTATTATCGAGCTTGCGCTTGGTCGTTTATACGTTCTCGCTCTCTAATTGTCAAACGGGGATAAGGCAGGCAAACAGGAGCTTTACCATGGATTGCATATGCTGCTGACACAAGGTGGTAGAGCAGTCGCTTGGAGAAATCCTAGAGTTTGTGGTATGTTGTAACTCTATTGTTCGCCAAAATCATCATTTTAACTAAGCAGCTATCACAGCGAAGGCAGTGAAAATGGATTGTCAGAATTTTCAAAGGAACGGAAACATGGTCCGGATCCCGCAGGAATCGAGCTTTGGAAAGAGGCAACATTTGCCCGTCTGTTTCTTATTTGTTCTGATTTACTGCACGTCTTTTTTGATTGCTGTAGAGAACCATGCTCAGAACATTGACACATTTGAGATCTCAGTAGGACAAACCATTGGTGCAGATCAACCTGTTCTGGGTAGTGGTCATATTGAGGAAGAGGGCGGCCAGGATATTTACCTTTTTGAAGGCAAGGCCGGGCAGACAGTTTTCCTGGATATGCTTGCTCATGATGTGTCTTTTCGGCAAATGATCTGGACAGTGACAGGGCCCGATGGGAAAATATTATCCCTAGAATGTTTTCGGTGTCAGGATCCAGGATACATCCAATTGACACGTACTGGTAAGCACCAGATCGTCGTCGGCAATACCTCCTTAACCGAAACTGGTGTTTATTCCTTCAGTTTGCTGCATGTTCCTGAACCAGACGTTTTTCAGCTTGAATTAGGTGTGACCGTATCGCCCGACTCGCCTGCGATCGGCGCGGGACGCATTGAAAGTCCAGGAGCGAGTGACAAGTATCAATTTGAAGTTCAGGCAGAACAGAGATTTATTTTTCGGCTTTTGAGTTTTGACTCATCTCTTGATTCAGTGAGCTGGAGCCTAAAGAGTCCTACGCTGGGCACGCTTTATTTTGGCGATCTAATCCAATACCAACCAAGGATTTTCACTCTGGAAACCTCTGGAGTTTTTGATCTCATCATTGGAGACAGGAATAATCCAGCTACAGGAGAATACGAATTCGTTCTTGAAAGTATTCCTCCTCCTGACGAAATCCAGCTTTCAGTAAAAGACCCCATTGAAATTTTCAACGACGGTAATGGCGCAGGAATGATCCAGTCCTCGGCTGCGCAGGATGTTTATCATTGGGCTATGGATACGCCGGGTTGGATTTTTCTTGATTTAAAAGAAGCCGACAAGCGTTTGCAATTTGCCCAATGGGAGCTTTATGGGCCGTCCAATAAAAAGATCTATTCCAAGTTCTTTTTCTCCGGTGATCCTGGTCTGATATTTTTGGAAGATGCCGGCGACTATCGCATGGTCATTGGAGGGAATCTGAACAGTGGAACGGGTGACTATCGAATCCATATCCAGCCTGTACCCAGTCGAGAAGTTTTCGATCTAGCCATTGGCGAAGAGGTTAAATTGAATCAGCCAGAAGAAGGTGCCGGTATCATCAACGTGCCGGGTGCACAGGATGTTTACCATTTTCAAGCAGAAGCGGGGCAAGAGATATTCGTTGAAGTCCTTCAATCGGAGAGGTCTCTTGGATTCTTGACCTGGCAACTGGTGGATGACTCAGGAACTGTCTTATTTGACGAGTGCCTGCGCTGTGTCAATCCCGGTAAAATTACACTCCCAAAAGGGGGGGGCTACCAGTTACTTGT
>JBDQII010000376.1:0-4773 GCA_040264395.1 Verrucomicrobiota bacterium | reverse complement strand
CCAAATACCATGGGAAAAACAGTTCAAGGAGATCTTTGATCGGGGGGAGAAGAATTACCAGTCAGGTGACCGGGATGCTTCTTCCTTCTTTTCGAATGAGGAAACAACTTTTCTTGCCTCCATAGGGTGCAAATCTCAGGAATTATTCGATTTCATAGAGGATCGATGTAACTACGGTGAACCCGATTACGAGACCGTATTGCAGGTTGCTGCGATCCGAGATCGATATCTGCGTGAAATGCAAAACGGGATCGCCAGCAATGTCGAGATTCCATCCAGTCAACTTCCCGCGAAAACTGAAGCCATGGAGGGTATTCCCTGGTTGCCGCGTATTAGTGCCAATGCTCGCGCCTCAATGAGAGGGGAATTAGATCAAAATACCATGTATGGCTGCGGTGGAGATCGCCCTTTTTTAGCCTCAAAAGGTCTCTCTTTACCCGGATTCCTGGAAATTGTATGGAAGGCGGGAGATGACAATCAAATCATACTCGAGGCGGTTCGCTCAGGGCCCAAGTAAGATCAGTCAGATGCGGTGTCAGGGAGACTGGCAGCTGCCATTGCTTGCCCGTGCCGCTTGGACTTTTCGTCCGGGGTATGGAACTGAATCTTTTCTGCAAGATTTGAAAAATCTTTTTGGATGACTTCCTTTGCCTTTTGAATCATCAGATCAGCTCCTGTTCCTGTCATGACACGTCCCAGCATCAGTAAGTGTTCGAAGTCATAAAACTGACTGTATTGCGCCAGAGCATATCCCAGATAAACCCCCATCGTCCTGTAGATTGCTGCGGCTTTGGGATCGTTTTCAGCCATCCTTTCCTGCACGACAAGCAATTGTTCAGGGAAGGGCATCCCCTGAGGGACTTTAATGCCTGAACTGGGGATGAGGCGAGCCACGGCCTGTTGAGAGAAATATTGCACTCCACACCCTCTGTCACCTGACCATTCATCCTTTGGAGCCTCCGGGTGATAGTCCACAGGGACAAAAGCGAGTTCATTCAACCAAGGCGTGATTTGACCAGTGGGTGTAACAAATCCCGCGGCTTGGTTGGTACCCATGGCAATACCCAGAACGGCATTTCGATTCAGATTCATGGAGCCGGCCAAGGCAGTTACTTCGCCATCATTTACTACTTCAAAAGGAATATCACCCCAGTCGCGTTTGAGTTCGAGAAATAGATCTTTCACTCGACTGTTGAATTGCGATTCAGAAATTCCTCTGAAGAGTGAGGCCACTTTGACCCTGTTATGCACATAGACCCCGGCTGCACTCCCCCCAATGGCGTCGACACGGGGCAATTTAGAAGCGGCAACCTTGAGCGTATCCATGATATGATCATAATGCCACTGAGGATCTGTTTGAGGAATGGGGTCCCAGACAATTTCCTCTGAAAAGACTGTTTTACCATCAATCAGGGCCGCTATTTTTCGATCGCTCCCTCCCAGATCAAAACCAATCCGGCAACCGTCCATGTGCCTGCCTAAATTGGCAGTATGACTCTTTTCTTCCGGTAAATCAGCTTCACTGCAGTGGATGATTTCAAAATCTTCCTCGAAGATGCGGTGTCCCATCATGTCTGCATCCCATTGGCCGGTTGCATTGCTTTCGTAGTGACGATTCAACTCGTCACACAAACTTCTGGGAGCTGTGCAATAAATTTTTGCCGCGCCGCGAGACCAAAGCAGGAATTTGATAAAGCGTTCCAGGAAAAAGAAATTGAGGGAAGAAGACTTTGCTTTTGGTGCCAGAATAGATGTTTTGAATGAGTAAGCACTTTCATCAGGCCGAGTCAGAACTATTTTGACGTCAACTATTTCTTCGAGTGAAGAAGCTGACTTCAGAAACGATTGATGAGCCAGCATAGCTGGTCGGAAATTGGAATCCAATTCAGGGATGACGGATGGGCTTGTTATCGCCAAATCGAGTATGCTCTTCATTTTTTAAATTATAATTGGTCCATTTCAGGAAGCAATGACAGATCTAAATTGAATTGGATTCATTACCAGTTCCGTGCAGAATACTCGGCGGTAAATGTTTCAAATTCATGAGTGAAGTGTATTCGGATGATGCTCCCCTTAAAAATGGGCACCTGCAACTTCAGGCGGGACAGCGCTTGTCGCAAGCACGTTTTGTACTAAAGTCTGAATTATTCAGAACGAGTGAATCCAGTGTCTACTGGGTGGCTCAGGATCGGGATGAAGATAGTGAGGTAGTCCTTTATTTTCCTCCAGAAGCATTTTCCAGAGATACTTCTTTATTGGAGGTTTTGCTACAGCGATTGACCGAATGGCTGGATTCCACTGTGCAATCATGGCATACGATTTTGCATATCGATCCTCATTCAAAACCTTACCCATTCATCGTAATTTTAGCCGAATCATGCGATTCATTGAAGGATCGCTTATTGACTAGTGACCATTCAAGGTCTTGGGAGGATGTTGAACCCTATATTGAAAAAGTTCTTCAGCATCTAGTTAAAATACACTCTGCCGGCCATGTGCATGGGCAATTAAGCTATGACAATATTCGGTTTACAAAGGAAAATGAGGTCATTTTTCTCGGACCGCAAATTGATCGTATCGTTCTGCAGATACTTCAAGAAAAAAGCGAAAGCCCTCTCCCTCGATCATGGAATTTGCATAGTTCTCCTGAATCCATCCAGAGTGGCGATTGTCATCAAGCAGACGAAGTTTATTCCATTGCCTCTATCTTGCTTGAGTGCATACGCCAAGTAGGAATTCATGTTGAACTTCCAGAGAATTGCAATTTAGAGGGTAAAGTACGCTTTGGGAATTTATTAGTACCGAAGAGTTTCAAGCAAGGTTTGATGGATGCATTGGATGGTGATGTGGCTAGACGACCCAGCACAGCACTTCGGTTGTCGGCATTGCTTGGATTTGGTATCACGGATTCCGTCGAAGCTTATGAGGAATCGTTGCCGCAATATGTGCCGGATCCATCAGAACGAGCGCGCATATTTTTCCGCACATTGATGCAGCCAAAACTTATGGGCGCCTTGATTTTAATGATCGGTTTCATTTCGATTGGATGGCTGATTGTTGATTGGAATCAAAATCTGATCTTAAAAGAGCAAAAGCAGGCCAGGCAAGATTTGAGCCAAAGCCTCGCTCTGAACGTGAGAGATTCAGCACCGAGTGACCTAAGGGGAGTGATACTTCGGGGTAATAGCAGTCTCATTGTGAGAACAGCTCCAGCGGAGGCCTTGTTGAGTTTGTCGGGCCCGGGTATGACTGGAATTCATGAGGAAATTTCCCCGAAAATATGGCACCACCTGCAGGAGGGAGCGCATCAGCTTTCAATCGTGGCGGTAGGTCATGCTTCTACAAATGATTTTCCATTTCTTGAAAATGGAAAAACAAATGTGATTCAAGTAGAGCTCGTTGAACTAAAAACAGAGGTGCATCTCATTACAGAACCACTTGGCGCCGCATTCAGATTTCAGGATCATTCGGGCAATTGGGTGAATGGTGTTACGCCGGGTAAAATAGCATTGCCGAGGGGTGATTATCTGGTCCAATTTACATTGAACGGCCAAATTCTTACCAAACCAATTCGCCTGACGAGATATCAGTCCAAGGGTGTGAAATTAGTTGGTTCTTTTAATGCATGCAGCCTTCAGGTGAGTTCCTATCCAGAGAACGCTGAAGTGTATATACAAGGTAAATTAATGGGACTTACACCTTTGAGACTTGAAGAATTGAGCTCCGGACGAGTTGAGCTGGAAATCCGCAAATCAGGATACTTGACCCGCCAAGAATCATTGATTCTTGATGCAAGTCAATTAAACATGGCTAGAATACTGCTTGAAGAGCGCAGCAGTACTCCCGGTGGTAAAAAATGAACTCTTTTTCCCTGATCCTGCATAATTCCTTTCCCCGATGAAAACAAAAGTCACCAACGACGAGCAGCAGCATTCAACTACATTTTCTGGCGTGAAACGTTGCCTGCATTTCTGGCCGGCTGCAATCGCTCGATTTGTCAATAAATCGGGTTTCGTTCATGCATCCTCGCTATCATTTACTACTTTGATTGGAATGATACCAGTCCTTGCCGTTGGATTAAGTGTGGCCACTAGCCTGATGTTCAAGGATGGAGATGAGGGAAGGGAAGAGGTTGAAGTCTGGATTGATACCATGGTCAAAACGGTTGCGCCCATGCTTGATTTGGAAATCCGTGATTCAGATACCGTTCTGACCTCGACCCATTCATTTGCATCAGCAGTGCCTGAGCTGAAAACTCTGGAAGGATTTCAGGTCGACGAGGTATGGGATCCATCCACAGAGAATTCCTCATTATCGGATATTTTCTCAGTGAATAAAACGAGAGATAATGGCCGACGCAGAAAGGTGGCAAGTCAGATAGCCGGATTTGTGAGTAAAATTCACACACGTACTATCGGGATGACGAGCGTCATTTTGTTTCTTGCGGTTGCAATTATGCTACTTCGCGCCATCGAAAGAACCTTCAATCAAGTTTGGGAAATTCCTGAAAATCGTAGTTGGGGAGCAGGTGTAGCTCAGTATTGGGCTGGACTGACTCTAGGGCCTTTTTTGTTAATTGTCGGAACTGGGTTGTCATCTAGTTCAATACTCCAGGATTTTACGGTTTTTCTATCTGGAATGGCTTGGTTTGGAAAAATTTTCTTATTCATTATTGCCTGGGTCATTACTGGTTCCGCTTGTGCACAAGCGGAACCAGTAATGACCCAGGCAATAATGAATAAGAAAATTTTTCCAAACCAAGCCATTCCAGAT
>JBDQII010000375.1:0-4775 GCA_040264395.1 Verrucomicrobiota bacterium | reverse complement strand
GCATCTGCTTCGCCTGCACAAGAAGGCGCAATCGCCACGGTGTGTGGAATGGCACTGACAGCGGCAAAATAAGTAGTTGCCTGATGACTTGCTCCATCCGCAGCATCCTGAAAACCAACATGAGAAAAAATCGCAATCACAGGTGCCTGCGACAAAGCAGCCATGGTCAAAGGCAGGTTGCCTTTGGTCACACCAAATTGACCAAAGGTGTCTACGATGGGAATATAACCTGCCTTGGCGTAGCCCGCTCCCACACTGACCATATTTGCTTCAGCGATTCCCACTTCAACGAATCGATCGGGGAAATTCGCCTGAAAAGCAGCAATTCCAGTAGAGCCCTGAACATCACATGATACAGAATAAACAGGATACCCGTCTTTGGCGGCCCGGATTGCAGCTTCAGCCAATCCGCCTTGGATCTTTCCTTTCTTGACCGCTGGCGCCCCACTCGATGCAGCGGCTTTGGCTGCGGTATCCGCTTCCCATTTGGCTCGCAATTCTTTGGCCCAGACCACCAATTCATCGGGTGCTTCACCGCCATAGATTTCATTCACAAAATCAAGAATCTTTTCGCCACCCTTCAGCGGAAACCCATGACCGCCGCTGGCGCTCTCAGCCGTTGCCTTGACACCATAGCCCTTGACAGTTTTAACCCGAACGAGCACAGGCTTGGAGGAATCTGTTCGAGCGGATTGAACAGCAGAATCAATCGCCTGGTAAACCGTTTGCAAGTCATGCCCCTGCTCGACATCAACGACATTCCACCCCAGAGTTTGCATGGCATCAAAAGAGGGAGCCATGTCAAAAGAGTCAGCCGGGATGCGTCCCGACAATTTGGTCTGATTATCCGAAAGCACCATGACAAAAGGGTTTACTCTGCCTTTGGCGGCCAGACCTGGGATCGCCGAAAAAGCCTCCTTGGCTTCACCTTCCATGGAGGCACCATCTGAAAGGACCAATATCGTCACACGATCATTGCCGGCGGTCTTGTCAGCCATGGCAAGTCCCTGACACTGCCCCACCGCAGAACTGAGAGGTCCATTACTGAGGAGTACACCTTCGGGATTCAAATGTGACTCACCGTGACCAGTGAGTTTACTTTCAATACTTCGAAATCCCCTCAGGTCTTCAAACGTCAATCCATCAAACCCCAGGTTCGCACGCAGGGCGTAGACCCCGTTTTCCGTATGCCCCGCATCATTGACAAAATTATAGGCGTCATACCACGGGCGATCATTTGTTGAGAACATGAACCCATGAATAGATGCCATGATTTCCGCCAATGCAGCAGGGCCTCCCCAGTGACAAGCTGCGCCTCCGTTGACGGCGTGCACATTCATGAGCGCTACCAGAGCGCGAGTGGCTTTGGGATCTCCGAGAATAACATCATCACCCGCATTGTTCTTGACGGTAGCAGCGTATTTGGGTGCCTGCCCCGGATTGCCGGCCAAGCGATTCTTCAAAGTCAAGGGCGTTAAGGCTGGGGCTTCCATTGGTTTTGCGTCAATCGGTTCTGATCCCATAAATTTTAGTCGTTCGTTTAATAGTGTTAAGCAATTTGAAGGAGAAACTTTAATGTCAAAGCTGAAAATGTGAAGGAAAGAATTGACCAAGGTTAATGTGGATTTTGAAAGAAAATGTAATGGGTCGAGTAATCACTGAACTCGAAATAAACCTTTTTCTCTCCACCATCAGCCTTGAAATTGAAATTGAGATCTGCCACTCCGTATCCATACCGGTAAGGACGTGAAACCGATTTCCCCTGAGTGGATCCGGCGGTTGAGAGTTTATCTATCTTAATGAACCGATGCACAAGCTTCTCCCCCGCATAAACCTCCAATACCCCATCAGTGCCCGTCCAGTTTTGAACGGCTCGACTGAATTTGTTCTGCGTTTCCTGCGTACAACCCGATAGGAACGTTATGAAAAGAAAAGCAAGCGGAGCTGTTAATATTTTCCATATTTTGAGACCAAACATGTTGTTGAAACTGGCGCGGGACGCCGCGATTGTCAAAAAGAAGATGAACGCAGCCGGGAATGAACTCGAAAAAACTTACTTGGAATGTCATGCATCGACATCTAGTCCCATTTGGTTAAACTCTGCTCAAAAGATATATGGCAAAAGGTGAGATCAGTTGGAAAGGTAGTTTCGAGGACGGTCGGAAGAGGCAGGCGTATGCCAAGAAGATTGGCAGGAATTGGCGGTTTTTTGATCGTGAAAAACGATACGACAACTGGGAACCTGTCCTTAAACCAGAATTTGATGACTGGATTGAACTGTTGGATGGCGTTGATCGACGGGTACATCGACGCTTGCTCCAACCTCAGGATGCTGATCGCTTAAGGCAAAAAATCAAGGAACTGTTCCCTGGTGTAGATGTTCCTAAGCCTTCCTGAGAGATCTTGCGCCATACTGCATTGAGCCTTCTTGAGGAATAATCCTGACCTCCATTCGTGACAAAAAAGACGCCGCTCATTTCAGTTGTCTTACCAGTTTATAACGCGGAATCCACCATCCTGGATGCCGCTTGCTCGATTCTCGATGGAACTTTTCAAGATCTGGAACTCGTGATTGTCGACGATGGTTCCACTGATCAAACCCTTGACCGCCTGAAAAGCATCAACGATCCGAGATTGGTCCTGACTAAAACTCCCCATCAGGGAGTCGTGGCCGCTGCCAACAAAGCAGCTTCAATGGCACAAGCCCAATGGATTGCCAGAATGGATGCGGACGATCTTTCACATCCTCTCCGGCTTGAACAGCAATGGAAGTTTGCCGAGCAAAACCAATGCGACATCGTCAGCGGACTTGTGAGGATCGTCGATCTTAAAGGACATCCAGTCCAAAGCATGCGCCGCTATGAAGACTGGCTGAATAGTCTGAGAACCCACGAAGACCTTCTGGCAAATCGTTTCATTGAACTACCAATGGTCAATCCAAGCATCCTTGCTCGCCGTGAATTCTTTCTAAACAAATGCCGACAAGGTGATTTCCCTGAGGATTACGACCAATGGTTAAGTGCACTGCAAGTTGGAGCAAGAGCCGGCAAACCAGAATCATTTATCCTTGATTGGCGGGATCGCCCGAACCGGCTCACTCGAAGGGATACTCGTTACAAGCGCGAAGCTTTCGATCACTGCAAAAAGTACCACTTGTTGAAGGGTCCGTTGCGCGATACCCGTAAAATCATTCTCTGGGGCGTAGGACAAACGGGCAAACCCTGGCTAACCTGGCTCTTGAAAGAGGGCTTTGAAATCCCTTACGCGATCGACGTGTCTCCAAAGAAAGTGGGTCAATGTATTCATGGAGTCGAAGTGATTTCCCCCGAACAACTATGTCGTATTTACGACCCTGAACTTTTTGTGCTTGCTGCAGTGGGTGCCTATGGAGCCAGAGAAAAGATTGCAGGATATTTGAAGCACCTAGGATGTATTCGAGGAAAAAACCTCTGGTTTGTCGCCTAGATGCATCGCACTTTGCCTGATCGGTCAGCGCAGTCGCGGGTCGAAAACCCCGTTCCACATGGCATTGTGAGGCACACCGCTTCCATCAGCTCGCATGCCATCAATTGCTTTGGGTGTTTTAGCTTCTGAGTGACCGTCTACAAAGGTCAAATTGACCTTGCCTCCATTTCTCGCGGATGGAGTAGCTCTGTGGGCATCAGAACCGTCATTGCCTCCCTCATAGTAGGAGTTTCCATTACCAGGCCCTGCTACTGTCTTGCGGCTGCCTTTGGACCCAAGGGCAAACGATCCCAGGGGAGGGTCTATGATATAAACACCGGACCCACCGTAGCCATAAGGATGTTCAGGGTTTCCTTTGCGAGCGCCCTTGGTATCCCCAATGGCAAGTGTATTGGATGGAGCCTGAATCGAGCTATCCTTGGCATGGAAAGGTCTGTATTCCTCAGAGGGTTGCCGTGCATTGCCCAAGTACTGGTAGTTGTAACCATAACCTCCGTAGAGTGATTCTTTACCTTGTATCAAGGCGTGAGCAAACGGTTTCACCATATATTCTCGATCCTGCTTCTTGAGACTGGGGCTGGAATAGACCTTTTCACTCTGCATGTAAGGATAGATGTAATCGGCCCAACGTGTCCTCGGTTTGCCCAAGGAGGTCGTCTCAGACTTGAGTGAAGAATGCTTGGGGAAAAAACCCTCCTGATCCATGGTATAAAGATGCAGACCCAAACCGAGTTGACGCAGATTATTCAGGCTGGAGATAGATTTGGCTGCAACCTTTGCCCGCCCCAGAGCAGGAAGGAGCATACCTGCCAAAATGGCAATAATCGCAATCACAACTAACAACTCTACCAGAGTAAATCCTTTTCGATACATCTGATGGACTTTCATTTTGACACTATGATACTGAGACTCATTCTCATTATCAAGTATATAATGATGGTTGGCCATGGATTGACTCCACCTAGTGATCGGTTTAGCAAGACTGAATCAGTCTTGTTGGGTAATCTGGAATGGCACGGTCAGGCCAGTTTCCCCTCCATCTGAACGGAATCTGTGAATGTTCAAAGTCAAGGAATTAGCATTGGGGTAGAGGGCTCGAAAGGCCTCTTTGAGGGGCTGCAATGAAAAAGTAAGTTTCTTACGCACAAGCGCCCTGCAGAGATCATTGTTGCTCTCATGCGTCATGTAGATGTTTGCCTGCACAGGGTCTGATTCCAGAAATGCATTCGGGTCGGCAATGATTTCAAATAAATGTTCCCGACATCCCCCCCCATATTCAACCTCCAGTTCCAGCAGGTCGCCTGATACAT
>JBDQII010000374.1:0-4831 GCA_040264395.1 Verrucomicrobiota bacterium | reverse complement strand
CCTGAAGAGGGGCTTGATTGGATACAAAAATCAGCAAATCAGAATTTTGCAAAAGCACAATATAACCTGGCATTGTTTCATCAGGATGGAAAAGGTGTTGAACCTGACCTGGTCAAGGCTTTCGAACTCATGCTCAAGGCGGGACGACAGGGTTTGCCGGAGGCTGAGGCAGCCCTGGGTTATATGTACGAACGAGGGCAGGGGGTGAAGCCTGATATTACTGAGGCCCTTTATTGGTATCGCCAGGCTGCCACGTTTGGCGGAGAATGCAGTCGTTCAGCAGATCACTTCAAGCAAAATTTACTTGTCCACAGACAGGAGCAATATCTCTATGGTGACCGTAATGCCCAGTACATGCTCGGTCGCATATATGAGACAGGGGCGGGAGGCGTATTTCCAAATATCGACGAGGCTATCCGCTGGTATGAAGATGCTGCCGTTCGAGGCGATACGGCTTCGCAAGCGAAACTAGCCGTTCTTTATGGAATCTTGGGTAAACCGCGGATGGATAAGCAGCTTGGTTATGCATGGGCAAAATTGGCTGATGCATCGGCTTCCAATGAGAAAATGAAAAAGCCCTATGAGACATTGAAGGCCATCATCTCTTCAGCTGAAGAATCGATGGGTGATACTACTTTCCAACAACTTTCTGCTCTGATTGCATACAATCTCAAGGACCTGAATCTGGCTCCTTGAAAAGAGTCATCAAAATGTTTTCATGGTAATTACCACGTAAGTATTGAATTCTTTGATGGTGGATATGTCTTCCTTCTCAAAAAGTGTTGCCTTGAGGGGGCGAGGAAAACCTTAGGATGGGTCGTTGAAAAATACTTGTTCAGGTTCTTTCGAATCCTGAATGGATGAGGCAGGGAACAGGTCCTTCACGAGGTGAAGGAAATTTGAACGTCACTGGGCCGAATATTGATCGACTTCAAGTTACTGAAATATCCTGATGGGAGAAGACCAGAAGAAGCTCAGGAATAGGAAGTCAGCATCACACTTTCCTTATCCGTCGTGTAAGCTGATTTGATCTTGTTTAACTGTCGCCCTGAAGAACGGGATTTGTCAATTTCCCCTCTGGCATGGTTTTGTTTGATGGCCAGCAGCTCTGCATTCTTTTTTTCCATCCTGAAGAGCTCTGCCATTCTGGGTGCCAACCACTTTTCCAGTCCAGCTTCAGCATCTTGTTCTTTATCAAGTGTGGCTTGAATCGACTGCATCAATCCCTCCTTGGAGGTGTGCAGGGAAGATAGTTTCTGCCAATCCTGAATCTGGATGGCACTTTCTTCTTCGATGGTATGAGTTTCCCATTCACTCAACCATGCTTCTATTGTAAGAACCCAATCTGGTTTCATGAGGTGCCGGGTATTGTTTGTCAAGCCACGGCAGTTTCCTGCTCAAGCATCTCCGACCAACCTTCCTGCAAGGTGCTGAGACGATCGATGACTTCCTGGACACCTTCGATTTCCTTGCGGATATTGCTTTCGAACAGCTTGTTTTCCATGTAGACGTACAAGTCTCGCAAGACAACGGCAATCTCACCGCCCTGATCCATATTGAGTGTGCTGTTCAACTCGTTGATGATGTCCTGGGCTCGAGTGATGTTGTTGTGCACTGTTTCGTTCATCTCCACTGGGTCCTCGATATCAAAACCCAGCTTGGCTTTTTCCAGAAATTTGATGGCCCCATCAAAGAGCATGAGGACCAGGCGACCCGGAGGCGCAGTTTCAAGTGAAATGGTCTTATAGGATTGGAGAGGGTTCCTTAACATGGTTTATGATTGTGTTGAGTCTTCAGTTTCGATTTCTTTGCCCAATAGATTTGCTATTTTGATGACGGTTTCCAGCGGAGGGTAATTTTCGGTTTTCAATAATTCCTTGCCTCGGTGGATGACGTCGGGCCGAATTTCTCCTTCCGACTGGATTAGTTCGCGCTCTAATTCAGCTACAGAATTGACAAATTCATCGTGTTTCTGGATTTCAGGGGATTTTGAGGATGCATTTGATGGATTCAGGGCAGCCATCAAAGGATCACGTATGGGTTCTATATGCATAAGGATTCGCCTTTGTGTTGATTGTTACAGGTGATGATCATGGGTTGGTTTTGTATCATTTCCTGGGCGGTAAAGTGGATAAAACAGAGTCAAGCGTGTATTGACCAAACAAACGCGGAGAAGCAAGGACCAGTTCTGGGTCCGGTTTGCGAAAGGCGCCGCTGAGCTTGGTCTCATAATATTCTTCAGCTGCTGCCGCAACGTGTATGTTCCCGGCGTCATAGAATTCATCAATTTCCCAGATGGCTTCCAATGATTTTGTATCGATGAGTTTCATGTGCCACCCCATCTTCATGGGAGCCATGGTTTTCAGTGCGGTCAATTCACTGATCAATACGGCCTGACAGTTCAGATTTTCACGCAATGCGTCGAAAAATTCAGCAGGGAATGGCTCATTTGCAGAGATTGATTTTCGACCTACCAAAGATTTCAGCATGTTTTCATTGATCAAGCGCACCGCGAAAGCATGTGTTTTCATGACCTCCGTTCCGTGGATTTGCTCCATTAATTTCAAGGTGGCCTCATGTCCTGAAGCCAATTGTACGGTCACTTCGGGAGGCATGACAGCGACGGTGACTATTTCTGGCGTCAGATGAGTTCTACTGGATGAAAAATTTCCAGGTTGATAAGGGGTTGGCTTGGGCTTCAGCGGGGAACCTGTCTGGCATCCCGTTACCAGCAGCGTGATGGCAAACAGGATGATGGCACTGTTCAAGCTCAGTATGTATCTTATTGTTTTCATATCTGTCGATTGCTTATTGTGCCGGTTGTGCGCTGAATTTTGCACTCAAAAAGCTCATTTGTTGATTGATCTTCTGCTGAGCCAGTTCCATGGCAACGAAACCGTCGATCAAGCTTTGTTTGCGCATTGCAACCAAAGATTCCATGCGCGCCATCTGGTCGTCGATGTCCGTCGATTGTTCCGTGAGACGTGTGACCTTGTCTGGAAGTGCTCCTTCATCACCGATCTGTTGATCCAGGAAAGTCATCATCTGCACCCCTACACCACTGGAGGCGTTCTGGAAAATGGCCTTTACCTGATCGAGATTGTTGATGAGCGATTCGCTCAGCAAACTGGAGTCGCTGACATTGATATTGTTATCGTAACCACTGGATGATATCCCAATCTCATTTAAGTGATTCATGGACGCATTCAGACCCGATATTTCACCTGTAACGATGGATCTTAATTGGGAGGCAATGCTTTCGACCTCACTCTCCCCATTTAGAACACCTGCGGTCACACTTCCCAAAGAATTCGTTGAAGTCGCTGTGTGCTTGTCGATGAAGGACTGGACTTTATTAAACTGAGAGACGAAGTCATTGATACCTTTCTCAATGGCTCCACGGTCAGACTCGACGGTGACACTGGTTGTTCCTGTTTGAAGGGCCGTCAGACTCAATCCACTGACCCCGGTGACATTGGAATCTGCTGTGTTGGAATAACTGGTCAGCGTTTCACCGCCGTTTATGGTGAATTGAAGGTGTTGACCGCGGCTCAAGGTTCCTGCGGTCAGGCCGGTTGCTGCCAGAAAATTCCCGGTGACATCTTCGACACTCACTCCCAGATCCCCCGTTGATTGGTTGGTCAGTATGACACGATCGCTGGCAGCATCGTAGCTGGCAAGCACACCGCTCTGTGATTGGTTGATCCGATCAATCACATTTTCGAGACTGTCGGTGGAAGCATCGAAGGCAATGCTGATGCCATTGATCTTGAATTCACCGGCACCCGCACCCCCGTCGGAGACTGCTGTAGTATAGTTGGATGCATTCAGCGAGGCACTTGTCTGGATTTTACCCAGCGCCTTTGAACTGGAGACGGTCCCAGTGCCATTGTTGAATAATTGCGCTTCTTGCAGGAAATTACTGGTATCGTTGGCACTGCCAAGTACGATTTCAGACGTGCTGCTGAGTTGAATCGCATCCGTGCTTGGGTTGTATGTGCCGGTAACCGTCCCTGATGTGGCAGTGCTGATGGCATCGAAGACATCTTGAAGTGACTGCGACGAGGTGATATCGATGCGTTTGCCATCGACCGTGATGGTGCCATCCGTGATGGCATTTCTGAATGGCGCACTTGAAAGCGTCAGTGCCGACACATCGGAAGTGCTGTTCAAACTGCTTCCAATACTGGAAGTTCCACTCAAATTGGAAGCTGTTGCGAGCTGCGAAACAGTGATGGAATGACTCCCCAGTGTGGCACCAGGGTCAATTTTCGCTTCTACAAGAGTCTCATTCCCGATATTCACCTTTCTGGAATCGAAAAGATCACCTTCACTCAAATTTTCGACTCGTCCTTTGAGCACTCCTAATTCTGTCTGAAGGCTTTGATAAGTGGAATTCTTGTCAAAAAGCTCAGCTTGCTCCCTAAGCAGGCGTCGCTGAGGGATGCGATCAAGATCCACCAATTGGTCGACCATCGTCCGCCAATCGAATCCTGAAGCTAGTCCTGATAATCCAAGTTCCACTATGTTAAAGTCTTTCCGTTTTCCTGTTTTTCCTGATGATATTGCCGCTTTCTCAAGCTCTGCAGTGATCAGAGACAAAGACCATTGAATGTCTTCTCCATTTTATCGGCATATGTAAGGGAAACTTTAGAAATACCTGCGAAAAAAAAGATACCCGATCTGGGAATCCAGATCGGGTATTGTATCGCCTTGAGGCAGATCGTTATTAACCGATCAATCTCAGTGCCGATTGAGGCAGGGCGTTGGCTTGCGCAAGCATGGCAGTTCCGGATTGGACCAGAATGTTCTGTCTTGCGAAGTTGGCACT
>JBDQII010000373.1:0-4844 GCA_040264395.1 Verrucomicrobiota bacterium | reverse complement strand
GAAACACGTGAAATTTACACCATTCATTTCGGACTCGGTGCCTCATACTTCATGACATCGGACAGTGCCGAAGGGGGCGTCGGTATTCCGGCCGAAAACGGTTGGCAATGGGAGTCCCGTCCGCAACTTGTTTCCAGCATTCAACGTGCGATCGCATTGGCATCAGGGAATGGTGTCGAAGCTGGGTTTCTCTCACTGCCAGTCGCCACAAAACAAACCCAAAGATGAGGGCATTACAGCGATTTTCCGCGATTCACCTGGTGCAACGTATTTGTTGTGGTGTCAGTTTTTGCCTCATGACGTTCGGATGGACCCAATCCATTGAACAACTTACCGATCGGCAGCGAAATCGACTCGAGGAAGCAACGGAGCGCCTTAAAGTAATGCGTTTGGAAATTCGAGATCAGCAAATCCCGATGGGGAAAAAACTTGCGGATCTTCGATATGAATCGGACAGCAAAGAACGCCTTCTAAGAGAGCGGCAGCGCTTGCGCGATCGATCAAGCCTGAGTCTGGAGCAACTCGAATCCCAAGTGGCGGCCGGGAAAAAGGAGTTGGATTATATTGCCGGTAACTTGTTCAATGAGTTTGAATCCTCATTCAAGGCTGCACTTTCTCCCGGGGAAATAACGACTTTTGGGGAGGATCTTCGTCAATTGGACCTGTTGCTTGAGCGAGTTGATACTACTGAAGCCGAAAAGATTTCAGCTTCAATGGGGCAAATAGCCGATTCCCTTGATCGTATCGATGGCCTGTTGGCAGGTAAACGATATCCCGGTTCAGCGCTGGATCCAGAGGGAAAGCAGCTTGCGGGAAGCTTCATTCAAGTGGGGCCGCTTCTTTACTTCATATCGGAATCAAAAGACACCGTTGGTTGGGTGGAAGAGACCCGTACGTTAAAACCCAAGATGCGCTCCATTGGATCCTCCGAGGTGAAGGCCATCCAAAATCTCTCAGAGACCGGGATTGGCCTTCTTCCCGTGGATCCGACTTTGGGGGATGCGGTTGCTTTTGCTGAGACGAAGGAATCCTGGCAAGAGCATTTTAAAAAAGGAGGAGTTTGGGTTATCCCGATCATTGGATTTGCGATACTTTCGATGGTTGTCGCCATCTATAAATCCATTCAGGTTTTCTTGATCCGCCAGCCACAACCCAGGGTTGTGCACGAAATAATTGAAAAACTAGGCGCTGGCGATTCAAAGGGAGCTCTCAGTTTGGCCGCCTCGCAATCTGGACCGGCAGCTCAAATGTTGACTGAAGGTGTCAAGAACGCGGGCGAATCTGTTGAATTGGTAGAAGAAGTCATGTTTGAATCCATCCTTGGAGCGCAGCCTAAATTAGAGCGTTTTCTCAATGTGATTGCTGTGACTGCTGCCACAGCGCCCTTGCTCGGGCTTCTGGGAACGGTAACGGGAATCATCAAGACCTTTAAGTTGATGGAAATATTTGGAGCGGGAGATCCCAAACCGCTTATTTCCGGTATCTCGGAGGCACTTATCACAACCGAGATGGGGTTGGTTTTGGCAATTCCCGCCTTGATCGCGCATGCCTTGCTGTCGCGAAGAGTCGCTGGCATCCTGGCGCAGATGGAGAAACTCTCAATTGCTTTTGTGAACGGCTTGTCCCGCCGAGATGTTGGCTTCAAGGCTGCAGAAAATTCAACTGACTAGTCCGTGGAACTGAACCCCAACAACTTTTTTGTCGAAGTGATCTGGACTTGGGTGAGTGGTGGTTGGCTCATGCTACCACTCCTCATTCTGACATTTTTCATCTACTACAGCGCTCTTTTTCTCTGGTTGCAACTGGAACATCATTATTTGGTGCAGTCGGGAGTTCATTTGCTTTCAGATCATGAAATAACAGAGATTCTAGATGAAGGCTCCATACCGCTGCGTCAGATGCTGTGGAATCAGGACTCAGATATCGAAGACGTCAAAAGGCATTTTATTGAGGTCTCCAATGAATACCTTCCACCGATCAACCGACGCATTCATTTTCTGGGAATCATGATCACTATTGGTCCTCTGATGGGGTTGTTGGGAACGGTGACGGGTATGCTTTCGACCTTCGACGGTATGATTCTCGGTCAAGGTGAGAAATTTCAAAATGTCGTTCAAGGTATCTCAGAGGCGTTGATCACGACTCAGACTGGCCTTATCATTTCCATACCGGCCATGGCCATTCTCTCAATCATTATTCAACGGAGAAACCGGCTTAGGCGATCCATTGCACGTCTGGAACGTTTTAATACATGTCGCCTCCTCAGATTGGGCTGTCCGATTGATTCAACGAAGGGAAAGGTCTCATCCATCGGATCGAAGCTGCCAACAAATTCTACCGGGGCTATTCAAACTGCCTGAACAAATCATGAGAAAACGGAAATTAGTTTTTGATCAACAATCCCGTACCAGCGATATCAACGTGTCGCCTCTGATTGACATTGTCTTCATCCTCCTGATTTTCTTCATTGTGACCACGGTTTTTGTGGAAGAGTCAGGCGTGGAAGTGCAAAAACCTCAGGCGGCTTCAGCGCAACAACTAGAAAAGCGTTCCATATTGATTGCCATCACTTCCGAGGGACAAATCTTTCATGGAGGTCAGGAAATTGGCCTGCGCGGGGTCAGGGGGGTTGTCAAGCGCTTGCTCAAGCAGGAAGATATGCCTGTCATCGTTCAAGCTGATCGAACGGTTTCCATTGATTTATACGCCAACGTTCACGACGAAGCCGCATTGGCAGGAGCCAAACAAATAAATCTTGCCACTAAAAAATAGTGATCAAAGGGTTTCCACAAACAAAAAAGAATTCAATCCGGGGCTTGGCTGCCGGTGGAGCTCTGTTGATCTCAACCGGATTGTTTTTGGTTATCCCGTTGACGCAAACTTTGAATGATTCGGAAAAAGAAAGGGTGGAATACAGAACAATGTTGATGGCGCCACCACCGCCACCAGCCTTCATTCCCCCATCCGAAGAAGTCAGTGATATGGACATTGATCTTCAACCTGTCATTCCGAAAATGGAACGTCCTGTCGAGGAAGTTCCCATTCGTCAGCTTGAGCTTTCTCTCGCTCCTGGCATGGGAGTTGCCTTATCAATGGGGATCCCGAACATACCCTCTATTGATAAAATAGATGTGTTAGCAGATATCGAGAAAGTATTCAATTTTGATGAGCTTGTTCAGGTTCCAACACTTTTAAACGGACAGATGATTCGCGCTGATTTCCCGCGGGAACTTGCCAGAAGAGGTTTGAAGGAAGCCAGGATTAATCTGGAAATATTGATTGATAAAACAGGAAAGGTAACAGTCAATCGCATTCTTTCCATCTCCTTTGATCACCCTCGATTGCGAGAAGCTGCCAAGAAAGCAGCTTCACAAGCACGTTTTTCAATCACCAAGGTGAACGGTCGGCCTGTGAACGTGCGCGGTAGTTTTCCAATGACATTGCAAGCCCCCAGATGAAACATTCCACGACTCATTTATACATTTTAGTTCTGATAGCAACTGTGCACTCGATAATGCTAACATCGGGCGCTGCCTTTCCTCTCACGGATTCAGATCCTGACAGTCTGACTTTCAGGCGTCGGTTTATGGCCGGTCATGGAGTCAATGAAGCCATTGAACCGAAATTGACTGTCAAAGATCGTCCGCTGCAGGAAGCCATCATGCCTCTTATCCGAACGAACCCACAAAAAGCAATCGAACTTATCGAGAAAGAGCTCAGCCCGGACACGAATCCTGCTTTTTTGAATATTCTTGGCAACCTTTATTACCAGACAAGTGATTATCCCAACACTGAAACATACATGCTCCGTGCATTGAAGAAGTTTCCTTCACTGAGGCGATCATGGAGAACACTTGCTCTATCCTATGTGCAGCGTGGA
Source organism: Verrucomicrobiota bacterium (assembly GCA_040264395.1). Classification (GTDB taxonomy): domain Bacteria; phylum Verrucomicrobiota; class Verrucomicrobiia; order Limisphaerales; family AAA164-E04; genus AAA164-E04. Next base: position 964 of record JBDQII010000373.1, on the reverse strand, counting down.
ATGATGGATCAAGCAATCGATCCATTGATCAAGGTCATCGAACTGGGCGGTGGCGATGCTCAATCATATGGATTGCTTGCTTATGCCCATCTGAATGAAGCTCATTATGAGTCAGCTTTGTCTGCCTATCGCATGGCTCGTATGTTCGACCCGAACAGCTTTGATTTCAAAAGAGGTCAAGCAATGTGCTTGATCAAGACGGAACAACTGAGATCAGCCATTGCGTTGTTTGACGAACTCATCGTTGAAAAACCCGAAGAATCGACTTTCTGGATGGCTCAGGCCAATGCTTTTCTCAGCTCAGAACAAACCGTAAAAGCCATCGCTAATCTTCAAATGTTGTCAGATGCGGGCACATCCACCTGGGAGAGTCAAAGGATGCTTGGTGACCTTTATCTGAATGAGGATCTTTCCAAATTAGCCTTGGACAGTTACGCACTGGGTTATCGCAAGCATCCACCTGTTGCAACGTCTCAAGCGGTCCAGCCATTGATTTATCTAGTCGGGAGAAGGTGCTTTGAAGAAGCTCAAACGTTCTTTCAACTTATTCAGTCAGACATACAAGGAAAGCTTGGTCTTGAGTTGCAGCGCAAGGTAAACACTGCATTGGCAAGGATTGAAATGAGACTTGGGGATCCAGAAAAAGCGTATGCTATTCTGACTGCCTCAGTCGAAGAGGATCCTTTGGATGGTAACAGCCTGATCCTCTTAGGAGAGTATCTTCTCGAAACTCAGGACTATGAAGAATCCGAGTATTATTTCGAAAGAGCCACGGCACTGCGTTCATTTGAAGCTGACGCCTATATTTCTCTGGGACGTTTAAAGGTGAAACAAGGCAACCTCAAAGCAGCTTTGATCCCGCTGCGAAAAGCGCAAAAGGTTGATAACACTCCTAACCTGCAGCGCTACATTGAGTCCATCGAAGGTGCCTTAGACCTACGGCGTTGAAACGAAAAGGATTCGG
>JBDQII010000372.1:0-4846 GCA_040264395.1 Verrucomicrobiota bacterium | reverse complement strand
GGGTTCACCACCCGTTCGCTTGCTCACTTGAGGACACAGAGGGTCGAGCGAGGGAGGCATAGAAGGATCTGGGAGACTTTTTGTTTTCTTCGAGATTCCACCTATAATCCCAAAGAAAACAAAAAATAATCGTAATCAGAAAGTTACGTATACGCCACAACTGGAGGAACAATCCGCAACTGCAAGAGCATCCCTAATTTCTACCCTGACAATGTTGACCTGGGACGACCAACACCTACCTTTACGCCGCCGGCAGGCTGACCATTTGACGTTTTATTTCAATTCGTACGCCAGAACGGACTGAAATAATACGTCAAGCAGTCAGCCTACCGGCGGTGTAAAGGTGCGTGTTGAGTGATTGGGGTTTTTCAGTCGACCCAATTGTGCGTGAGTGCAGGGTTTGGTAGCCATAAGGATTGCGTGCCGGGACGACCTGCTGCTACCAAAAATTAACAAAGGTAGGTGTTGGATGTGGCTAACCAACTTGATCGAATTTCCGCTGTAAATCTCTGGGCGATCGAATTACCTCAAACTTTCCTCGTTCCAGGTTGTTTTGGTCAGGGGCGTTATTGAGGGAGAAATTAGGGACGCGCGGCAGCTTGTCTCTCCGTGGGATTTCTTTTATCTGGCAGAGTGGGGGGTTATTCCATCAACGGAAGATCCAATATTTCTCTTAAACGACTTACATCCGCCAAGTCCTGAGGCCTTCCAGATGCAAGTTTGTTTTTGATATAACTGGATACTCCAAGGTAGTAAACGGGAATGTCATCCATTACCCCAGGAATAGCGGTCGCCCTGCACTCGTCCCAGGAAACTCCGGAAAGTCCCGTCAGTAAATCAATGCGATGAGGTTCACGCCCCATTTGGATGACTTGATCGGGTTTGATAAAATCACCTTGGGTAAAGCCTACTTCGCCGAAACCAAAGGCATTCAGCACTTCGATCATGATATCAGCATTATCAGGATCCGGGTTGATGAAAAAGTCAATGTCCTTGGTGTAGCGTGGCAAACCATGCCACGCTAATGCATGGGCTCAGACAACCAGGTAATCAACTTTGTGCGAGTTCAACAATTCGATAAACTCTTTCAAGTCGCTGCTGAGCTTCATCGTTTTTGAAGAAATTTGAGCGGGTTAGTTCCAAGAGAATATTCATGCGCTGGGAGGGAAGAAGGCTTCGATAGTAGCCCACGTCTGCCATATGTGCGTCCTGAAAAGACCCATGTTTTCGAATGGTTTTCTCCATGCATTTACACCATATCAAATTCATCGTTCTTGACCAAGTGATTAACGTAACTTTGAGAAATGCATCAAGGATATTAGGAATACCCAACAAACCTTTGATGGTTGGCAGGAAAAATGAATTAACTTTGCATATTGTGACTGCTTATTCACTCGTTTTTCTGGTAGTTCGCAATCCATTGAGCCATTTATTGGGATCTTGTGAACAATGAAACATCGCACAGACCACTATTTCTTCATCATCAGACTCATAAAAACTTCAAATGGGAAAAGATGGATCGGTGTATGTCGAAACTCATCTAAGGTGACTGGGAAGAGGCATGGATGACGCTGCATGATAGAGAGGCATGCTTCAATGGAGCGCAGAAAATCCTCGCCTAAACTCAGTTCGCGATTTTCACACTAATCATACGAATCAGCGATATCCTCTTCCGTATCCGGGATGTAGATGATTTTGTTAGTCATGCCGAGATCGCGCATGCTGCTTGACTTCTTCCCAAGTACGCCCCGAGGAGGGATGCGCAAGGAATCGCTCCTTTCGGCGTTGCAACTCTTCCCGGTGAGAGTCTAAGACAGGCAGTTCGGAATCCTCGCGGGCGATGCTGTCCCATAGATCCTCAACTAGTTGAATCCGTTCGGCTCGTGGAAGTTTCAGGAGAGGGTCCAATGTGGTGTCCATATTTAAAACTTTACGGGGAGAACGGACGTGATTCAAGTAGTAGCAATGTCGAGCTCAGCATGAGAGCTTAACCGTTCCTACTGCGTCTCCATGTGTCTTTTGCGTGAGATCCAAAAAAATCCAATTTCTATGTGACAGGTTCAAGAAAGGCTTTTTTTTGTTAGATCAGCGGTAAGGAATAAAGTAAGGATATTAACATGAAATCGACGCTTACTTCTAAAGGGCTGCTTACGATTCCCAAGTCAATCAGGGATCGTATGGGGCTTAAGGCTGGAGATGTTTTAGAGTTTGATGAACAGGTGACTTACCTCAAAGCGCAGCGTGTATTCGATGAAAAGCGCATGCGTTCGGTTGCGGGCAGAGGTCGCACGGACAACGCTCTTTCAAGCAAAGAACATCTCGATGAGATGCGGGGGCCTGTCAGATCAAATCCTTGCTAGTACACATAAGGGATGCGAACATCGGGCCACCCTGTTTTGAAGTCTTTGGTGTTTCGCGTGACCAATATGCAGCTGTTTACTTTGGCTGTTGCATAAATAATAGCATCTGGAACTTTTAGGCGGCATGTTCTTCTTATCTCAATTGATTTTTCCGCAACAAGTGTATCCAGATTTGCCACTTGAAAAGTATTGAGAAATGACCTGATCATCTCCTCTTCCCGTGTTGTTACTGATCCTACCAGCGTTTCGATGAATGTTATTGTGCTTATTATTCTTTCTTCATACAGCATGAGTTCACTGCGTGCACTAGGGATACCTCGCAAAAAATCGATCAGGATGCAGGTGTCGAATACTGCCTTCACGACGATTTCCATTCTCCACGCAATTCATTTTGATAGTCTACACCATCCGCTTCTCTTTCTTTCCAGGCTCCAAACGCTTCATCGAAGTTTGATTTATTGGGTTGTTTTTTCAGAAAACTTTGAATGGCCTCGCGGATAATGGAGGCGCGAGAGCATTCTTGACGGGTTCTGATGGAGTCAAGTTCGTCCAGCATATCTTTAGGGATGTCTATGATCGTTCTCATGCTAGGCATCATATAACGTCATATGATGCCTGCAATCATTTTTACAATACGTAAAGCTGCCAACGATGGCAGATTATGCGCTTTCGGTTTTTCTGCTGATGCCATTCGTCCTATTGCCTGTTATGGATCTTTCGTCACACTGCATATGAGGCGTGCAAGAAAGCCTCTCAGCTAAAGATCTCAATGCATGCTGACTGGATCGATGTCAATGATGGTCTGGACACCTTCGGGTAGTTTGGTTGATTGATGGATGTCCGCCAGGCGGCGGCTGAGCTGCGACATACGTTTTGTTTTCAGCATGATCTGATAACGGAAAAAGTTTTCCGCTCTTTCCAAGGGGGCGGGTGAGGGGCCGGCAAGTGCCAGATCCTTGATTTCTTCCCTGATACGTTCAATCACCGATTTCAGGTGAGTACCGCTCATCTTGAGTTTTTCTTCATTCTTCCCTTTTAAGGTAATCATTGCCATGCGAGAGGTGGGTGGATATTCGGTATCTTTTCTGAATTCCATTTCCTGCTCGTAAAATCCCAGATAGTCGTGGCGCCTTGCATATTGTATGGCGGCATGAAATGGCGTGAATGATTGCACAAATACATCTCCTTCCACTTCCCCACGTCCTGCGCGTCCTGCAACTTGTGTGAGCAGTTGGAAGGTTCGTTCTCCCGCTCGAAAATCCGGCATGTGCAGGCTCAGGTCGGCATAGATAATCCCCACCAAAGTGACATTGGGAAAATGGAGCCCTTTGGCAATCATTTGTGTGCCAATAAGGATATCAATCTTCCCCAGTCTGAATGCGGTCAGGGTCTTTTTGTAATCTTCCTTTTTCTTCAGCGTGTCCGAATCCATTCTTTGAATCCCTGCCTTTGGGAACAATAACTTCAAGGTGTCCTCCACCTTTTCTGTTCCAATCCCTGCGTACCTGATTTCATAACTTCGGCAAGTTTCCACTGGGCAGCATTTGGGTGCTCTTTGATCGTGACCGCAAATGTGACAGCGGAGTCGCTGATCGCGTCGGTGGTAGGTCATCGAGATGCTGCAATTGGGGCATCCGGCTACATAGCCACATGTGGGACACTGCATGGAAGAGGCATAACCACGGCGATTGAGGAAGAGCATGGTCTGTTCGCCTTTTTCAATGCGCTGCTGGATGGCTTCTCTCAATTGCTGTGAAAGGATGGGAATGCCTTTTTCTTTGCTGGCCTCGCTGCGCATATCAATGACCCGAACCCATGGCATGGTCTTGTTGTCGGCGCGAGTCGGCATTTCCAGAAGACGGTATTTACCTTTTTGAGTATTGTAATAAGTCTCCATGGAAGGCGTGGCGGATCCCAGGATGACGACCGCCTTCTCCCGCTGTGCCCGCACCACCGCCACATCTCTGGCGTGATACCGGGGCGCTTCCTCCTGTTTGTAGGAGTGTTCGTGTTCCTCGTCTACAATGATGAGCCCCAAGGGGTCGATGGGGGCGAAGACCGCGCTGCGTGCCCCGATAACGATGCGAGCTCGTCCTTCCTTGATCTTGTGCCATTCATCGTGTCGCTCACCTTCAGACAGATGGCTGTGCAGCACGGCTACCAGGGTTTGGTATTTTCCGGATGAAAAGCGTGCCTTGAATCGTTCGACGGTTTGCGGGGTCAGAGAAATTTCGGGGACCAGGACAATGGCGCCTTTCCCTTGTTCGAGCGCATGTTGGATTGCCTGAAGGTAAACTTCTGTTTTTCCGCTGACGGTGACACCATGGAGCAGGAACACGTTGGATTGCTTGGCGGCTTCCTCATGATTCATCGCCTTCAGAACGGTATCCATGGAGGTTTTCTGCTCCTGATTCAGTTCCAGCGGTTCAGTGGGCACGATGTGTTCGTGGGCGTAGGGATCGCGCTCGATAACCTCACGGCTGATC